>CALXRZ010000014.1 GCA_944391015.1 uncultured Clostridia bacterium
TGGCATCAATATATGCAAAACTTATTGGCACCTAAGTCAGAAGCAAGCAATATGAAAGCTATATATGAGGCATCGGGCACAGCAGATGCAGGTTTGAATTTTATAATTCCATTATATGAAAATATGCCGGAAGAAGTTTCGGAATACTAAATAAAATACTAAAGATAACTAATAATTACAGGAGGAGATATTTTAGTGAATTATATAAATAAAGGAAAAAGAGATATATTAATCATACCAAAATTTAATAACATTCATAAAATCCAAATAATAAGAGAAAAATATGATGAATTATTTAATATGATAGAACCTCATATAACTTTAGCATTTCCTTTTAGAAGTAATATTTCTAATGAAGAATTAAAACGACAATTATTAAATATTACTAAGGACATTACTCCTTTTAAAGTAAAATGTAAAGGAATAAATTTAGTAAAAGATAATAGAATTGATACATATTACATATTTTTAAATATAGTAGAGGGCAAAAATATTATAAAAGAAATTAGTTATAGAATTTATGAAAATATATTGACAGATATAAACATAGGGAAATACAATTATGAGCCACATATAACTCTTGGTACTATAAATAATCCTAATGAAAAAATAGAACTTAATGAAGAATTTGAAACAATAGTGGATAGTATTACAGTGGAGCAAATAGGCGAAAACGAGGAATCAATTATAGAATTTATAATAAATTTATAATTATAAAGCAAAATATCTATAAATAACACAAAAACCACTACACAAAACAAAAAAATTATGATAAAATATTTTAGGTTATAAAATTTTGCATAAAATATGCAAATAGTAAACAGAAAAATAAAAAGGAGGAATTAACTATGTCGGGACACAGTAAATGGCATAACATACAAGCAAAAAAAGGAAAAGCAGATGCAGCAAGAGGAAAAATATTTACAAAATTAGGTAGAGAATTATTGATAGCAGTAAAGCAAGGAGGACCTGATCCGGCTGGTAATTCTAAACTTAAGGACGTAATAGCAAAATGTAAGGCAAATAATATGCCAAACGATACAATAAATAATGCAATAAAAAAAGCATCAGGAGCTGGAAATAGCGAAAATTACGAAGAAATTACTTATGAGGGATATGGCACAAACGGTGTAGCTGTAATAGTTGAAGCAAGTACAGATAACAAAAACAGAACAGCATCAGATGTAAGACACGCATTTGACAAAGCTGGAGGAAATTTAGGAACATCTGGTTGTGTATCATATTTATTCTCTAAAAAGGGTGTAATTGTTATAGATAGAACTACAACTAATTTATCTGAAGATGATATGATGATGCTAGCTTTAGATAATGGAGCAGAAGACTTTGAAGCCGGTGATGAATGTTATGAAATAACAACATCACCAGAAGATTTTGCTAAAGTTAGAGAAGCTTTAGAAGCACAGGGCTTAGAATTCTTAGAAGCAGAAGTTCAAATGGTTCCATCTACATACATTAAATTAGACGAAAAAGACAGCGAAAAAATGCAAAGGTTAATAGACAACCTAGAAGATTTAGATGACGTTATGAATGTGTACCATAACTGGGAAGAGTAGAATTGAAAAAAATTGCGTTTTGGCGTTATTGAACTACACATCGAAAAACCTCAGCGTACAAAGAGTACGTTTCCGGTTTTTTCGTTTGCTCGCTTAACCAAGCACAATTTTTTTCAATTTATGATAAAGCTTTAGAGGCAGAGAATGTTATTCAGTATAAGAAATAGTTCTCTGCTTTTTTACAAAAGAGAGGGAGTGGTTGGAAAGTAATTATAATTTTGGCGTGTCAACCATCGTTTAAAATTTAATTCTTTTACAACCAAATATAAGTCTCAAGGAAGGAAAAAGATAATTTATGAAGAAAAAAGGTTTAATAGTTGCAATTATTGTAATAGCAGTTCTACTAATTTTAGCAGGAGGAGCATTTGCATTTATATACTTTGGAACTGATTTATTATTATCGGAAAGACAAGGGTTTGAAAAATATGCTATACAGATAGTTACTGGAGAAAATAAGTTTATATCAAGCAATTTAGAAAACTATTATAATAGAAAAGAAACAACTCCATATACTACTGATGGCTCAATAAGTGCAGATACAATGCTAATTGGAGAAACGGCTACAACAAATTCTACAGAGGTACAGAAATTAGTAGACATACTTAGATATAGCGACCAAGCATCTATTTCTTTTGAAGGAAAAGTAGATAATGCAAATAAAAAATTTGAGCAAAATATTTCAATTAACTATTCAGATGCAGTAAAATTTCCATTTACATATAGAGTTGATGGGGACATATACGGAATACAATCAGATGAAATTAGTGATACTTTTATTGCAATAGACAATAATAATCTGCCAGAATTATTTCAAAAATTAGGAGCAACTGATGTAACAGCTGTACCAAACAAGCTAGAATCAACAGAATTACAAAGTGCAAGATTCACCAATGAGGAAAAAACACATATATTAAATACGTATATTTTACCAATATACAATAGTATAACAGATGAAAAATTTTCTAAACAAGATAATTCTGATGGCTCTGTAACATATACACTTACACTAACAACACAAGAAATGAAAAATATATTAGTACAAGCTTTAGATATTCTAAAGGAAGACCAACTAATGCTTGATAAATTAAATGGTATAGTACAAGAACTATATGGTGACAATTATAATGAAGCAACTATGGAAATAAATCAAAAAAGCATACAGGAGTATATATCAAATATTGAAAGTGCCTCAATAGAAGATGACACAATACAACTTGGTATAACTCAAACCAATAGAAAAGTAAACAAAATAAGTATAAATTATGGAGAAATAGCTATAGACATATCAAAACTAGTTTCTAATCAATCAGGAGACAACTATAATATATCAATACTAAAAGAAGGGTATACTCTACTTGATTTAGAAATATCTTACTCAGTAATAGATACTAATAGTTTGAATGAACAATATATTGCTACAGTTAATATTGAAAATAATTCGACTATTACATATCATTATTCTAATACAGTAACATTTGGAAGTAATATAAGCTTTGAACCACTTAATGCAACAAATTCTGCAATATTAAATAGCTATTCTACTGAACAATTATTGCCATTCTTAGGACAGCTAGGAATTAGAATTGTACAAATAAACAATGAGCAAATGACTGCACTTGGTTATCCAACAGAACTAATAAATCCAGTTATTATGTGGTTTGCAACACCATCAATAGTAACAACTATACAAGACCAAGAAAACATATATAATAATGCACAAGGGGGACAACAAGATTTTAATGAAACATTAGAGCAAGATAATGAAAATTTAAATAGCATAGAAGAACAAATAAAAGATTTATATCAAAATTCAGAGACTAATAATATAAATGTAGGTACATCTAACATTATAGCGAATGTAAATTAAAAAATAATTATAAAATAGTTCTAAAATAAAAAATACAGCATATATATTTAATATATGTTGTATTTTTTATGTAATAGGAAATTTCTATTACATAAAAAGGCTATAATCGAAATTAGCCTTTAGGATTTCCTCCTCATAATCGGAAACCTAAATCGGCACGAACAAAAGGCGAGCTCGTCACTTGGCTCTGTTGCTTCAGAAATTTGCATCTACAATAAAAAAGAGGTAATAGCAAATGAAAAATAATGTGTTAGAAGTACTAGAGTATTTCCCAAGTAAAGTAAGGGAATGCTTAACTAAATACGAAAAAGTATTATACGAAACCCAAGAAATACATTTGTATACAAATAGAAACATATACTTAAGGACAAGTTCAGACGAAGTAGAGGTTGATTATGTAACTATAAGTAATGACATATTAGAAACACTTCAACGTATATGCGATAATTCTATATATACATATCAAAATCAAATTTGTAATGGCTTTATTACAGTAAAAGGTGGGCATAGAGTAGGTATATCTGGCGAAGTGGTAATAAAAGATGGACAAGTAATAAATATTTCGTACATATATAGCTTAAACTTTAGAATTGCAAGGCAAGTGCCTGGATGTAGTAATACAGCATTGCCATACATATTAAATGTTAAAGAAAATACTGTATATAATACTATTATTTTATCACCACCAGGGCGAGGAAAAACTACGTTGCTAAGAGATATTGTAAGAAGCATAAGCGACGGAATTGAAAGAATGGGCTTTAGAGGTATACACGTAGGCGTAGTAGATGAAAGAGGAGAAATTGCTGCTATATACAAAGGGACACCTCAAAATGATGTAGGGAAAAGAACTGATATATTAGATAATATCAGCAAGGACAAAGGGTTAAAAATGTTAATAAGAGCAATGTGTCCACAAGTGGTGGTGGCAGATGAAATTGGTACGAAAGAAGATGTTGAAGCTATAAAGTATGCAGTAACATCTGGAGTAAAAGGAATTTTTACAGCGCACGGTGCAAACTTAAATGATGTTTTGCTAAATCCTATATTAAAAGAACTATATAACTTGAATATAATTGAAAAGACTATTTTAATAAACCAAAATAGAGAAATTAAGCTAATAGATAGCAAGTAAATTTTGCATAATCAAAAGATGCAGTCAGAACGAATTAAACCATTTTACTTGTTAAGTAAGAAAAAATAGAGAAAGGGAGGAGAACAAATGATTTTTATAAAAACTTTTATTTTATTATTGATATTCATTGGAAGTTTAAATGCAGGCAAAATAATTGCTAAGAAATACTCAAATAGAGTACAAGAATTGCGAGATATGAAAAATGCACTTAATATGTTTTTAACTAAAATAAAATTTACTTATGAGGCCGTTCCTGTAAGTTTTAATGAAATAGGAAATAACATAAATGGAAATATTGGAAAAATATTTAGAACTGCTTCTGAAAATATGAAAGAAAAATCAGCAGGAGATGCCTGGGAAGAAGTTATTGATAAAATGCAAACAAGCTTAACTAAAGAGGACAAAGACATAATAAAAGGGCTAGGAAAATTGCTTGGAAAAACTGATTTAGAGGGTCAAGTAAGCGAAATAAAACTTGTACAAAATTTTTTGACTACACAAATTGAACTCGCTGAAAAAGAAAAAGAGAAAAATGAAAAACTATACAGAACTTTAGGTGGTGTTGTAGGAATTGCAATAGTTATTATATTAGTTTAAAACAAGCAAAATATGAAGCCCCACACTATGGAATTTTAAATCATAGCACACATTATTTTATGGTATGGTTAGAAAGGATTTATTATGGATATAGATTTATTATTTAAAATTGCAGCAATAGGAATTTTGGTAGCAGTTCTTCACCAGGTACTAGTAAGAGCAGGAAGAGAAGACCAAGCTATGATGACCACACTTGCTGGACTAGTCATAGTGCTTACACTAGTAATTAAAGAAATTAGTACATTATTTGATTCTGTAAGGACTATGTTTGGATTATAAAGATTTAGCATTTAAAATACATATTACTATGATAGCTAAGCTTTGTGTATAAGGCATATGGTCACAACAGATGCTATAATTACCTCTTCGTCATTGATAGTTATTTCAATAGGAGGGTGAACATTTTCTATACAAAAAAAGAGAGGAAACTTAATAATGGATATTATAAAAATTATTGGAGTAGGACTTATTTCTTTAATAATAATCATAATAATAAGACAATATAAACCAGAATTTACGCTATATGTTTCTTTACTTGCCGGAGCTATTATCCTTGTATTCCTTATGAATAAAATAACAGGAATAATAAATTTATTAACTTCGCTGTCAAATAAGGCTGGCGTTAACAACGAATTCCTTACACTGTTAATAAAAATAACAGGAATAGCATTTTTAACGGAGTTTGCAGTAAGCATATGTAAAGATACTGGAGAAACAGCAATAGCAAATAAAGTAGATATGGGAGGGAAAATAATCATAGTGTCAATGTCAATACCAATAATTTCTAGTTTGCTAGAAACTATTTTAGAGGTACTGCCATAATACAAAAATGTCATACATAAGAAAAATAAAAAACGAGTGTGGAGGAGCAAATTGTTAAATATAATAAATGTAAGGCAGTTAAAAACTAATAAACAAAACAAGTATCACCTAAAATTATGTACAATAATCTTAAGCTTTATATGCATCTGTATTATTCCACATAATGTACAAGCTACAGAAGAAAGTATAAGTAGTGAAAATATTATGAAATCACAACAAGAGGCACTAAATATAAATTCATTTATTCAGGAGGCTGATAAATACACTCAAGATGTATACGAAGACTTAGATATGGGAGAACTATTTACATCTGCAATATCTGGCAATATAGATAATGAAACAATAATAAATAGTATTATAAGGGCTATCCGGAGGAGAGGTTTTTGACTCAATAGGAGTTTTGGCAAGTATACTTGTAATAATAGTAATACATAGCATTTTAAAAAGCATAAGCGAAGGACTTGAAAACAAAGGAATAGCACAAATTACGTACTATGTGCAATACATACTTATAGTAACACTAATGATGACAAACTTTGTGCAAGTATTAGACATAATAAAAGAGTCGATACAGAATTTGGTTGGTTTTATGAATTCTTTAATACCTATACTAATAACCTTAATGATAACCACAGGAAGCATAGTATCAGCAAATTTAATACAGCCAATAATATTATTTGTAATAACTTTCATTGGCAACTTTATTACTGGGATAATAATTCCACTTGTTCTAATTTCTACTTCACTGGGAATAGTATCTAAAATATCGGACAAGGTGCAAATAGATAAATTATCTAAATTCTTCAAAAGTAGTGTTGTATGGGTATTAGGTGTTGTACTCACACTATTTGTGGGACTAGTATCCATAGAGGGAAGTTTAAGCAGTAGTGTTGATGGAATAACTGCAAAAACTGCAAAGGCAGCAGTATCTAGCTTTATCCCAGTTGTGGGAAAAATACTAGGAGATGCAGTTGACACAGTAATAGGTTGCAGTTCAATACTCAAAAATGCCACAGGAATTGTAGGAATAGTAATTATAATAGGAATTGTAGTATTACCTATTGTAAAACTGGCAGTGCTGATGGGAATATATTACTTAGGCTCGGCACTTTGCCAGCCCATAGCAGATAGCAAAATCGTTTCACTATTAGACCAAATGGGAGACACATTTAAAACATTTCTTGCAATAATGTGTAGTGTATCTGTAATGTTTATCATTGGAGTTACATTAGTCATTAAAATCTCAAATAGTGGAATGATGTATAGATAGGAGGGATATTCTATTGATTGGTTAAGCGATTGGTCACAAGCAATAATAATTGCAGTAATAATAGGTACAATAATTGAAATGATACTACCTGAAGGAAATAGTAAAAAATACATAAAAGTAGTAATTGGAATATATGTACTTTTTACAATAGTATCACCTATTATTACTAAAATATCTGGGAAAGAAATACAAGTATCAGACATAATTGATTTAGACGAGTACATAGAAGAAGCCAAAACTGCTAGCAAGGCACAAAATCAAATGGAAATACAAAATGAGGATAACATACTTGACATATATATAAATGGAATAAAAGAAGATATGAAAGCAAAAATAGAGGCAAAGGGCTATGTAGTAAACAATATAACTATAAATGTAGCAAATGACGGAAGCTACGAAATACAAAATGCTATACTAGATGTGGAGAAAAGAGCAAGCTATAGTACAGAAAATACAAAAACGAAATCTACAGAACAAAAAGTGGCAAATACAGAAAAGACAGAAAACGCAGAAAATGCAGGAAACGTAGAAGATACAGAAAATGCAGGCAACGCAGGAAATACTGGAAATACCGAAAGTATAGAAACCATAGAAGCAATAAATAAAGTAGATGTAAATATTTCAATGAGCAACACAGAAAACACTAACAGCAATAATAAAGACAGTGATAATAATGATGAGGGTAATAATCAAAATGAATTATCAATAATGCAAAAACAAGAACTAAAGGAATACATTAGTAGTGTATATGAAATAAAAGAAAACAATATAACAATAAAATAAATGTCGGCTTTAAGGGAAGGCTCTTCTGCGACAAATATGTCGTGTTTGGCATTAGATACGGACTCTTCTACGACAAATATGTTGCGTTTGGCATTAGATACGGATTCTTCTGCGACAAATAGTCGTGTTTGACTTGGTTTCTTATTGTAAGCTAGAAAAGGAGGAAAAAATGTTAAAAGATAAGATAAAAGGGTTATTAACTAAAAAAGAAGATGAACCAGACAAGAAAAAATTAGAAAATTTAGTAGTATTTGTAATTATACTTATCATAACAATTATCATAATAAACTTTATTTGGAATGGAGGTTCAGAAGACAATGAAACAAATACACAAACAACAGACGCAAATAAGAAATTAGCAACACAATCGTATAATCAAACAACAGTTAGTAACACAGAACTAGAAGAATCAAATAATACTATAATAGACGAATTGGAGGACATTTTATCAAATATAAATGGTGTTGGAAAAGTAAAAGTTATGATTACATATTCAGAAACTAGTAAAACAGTGCCGGTATATAATGAAGAAAGTAGTCAGCAAGACACAGAAGAAACAGACAGCGAAGGAGGAACACGAAAAATAACACAAACCGATACAAAAAAAGAAGTAATATATGAAGAAAACGGAGAACAAAAAACGCTAATCACACGAAGTGTAATAAGCCCAACAGTAGAAGGAGCAATTATTACAGCAGAGGGGGCAGGTGATATTACAGTTAAAACTAACATAATACAAGCAGTATCAGCAGTAACGGGTTTATCCACTCATAAAATACAAGTATTTGAAATGTCACATTAGGGACATATATTAGGAACATACATTAAGAACATACATTAGAACATACCTGTCCCCAAAAGTGCCAAATGGCACTTTTGTGACAGGCACCAAGGTGCCAAATTAGGAGGTTAGTATGAATTTTTTTAAGAAAAATCAAATTGTTGTGTTTACAATAGGTTTAATGCTAATTACAGCAGGATACTTAAGTTATATGAATAATAATAAAGATAGTACAAGGACATCTATTGATGCTAGTAGTATAGCAGATTCGGAGGAGATGGCGAGCATAGGCGATGCTAAGTTAGTTAGTGCAAATGTAGCTCAAAGCACAAATGAGGTTGGAGATGATGACGAAATAATAAGCAATAGTGAAAATAGTAATTTAATTATAAATAGCGAAAACATAGAAGACACTTTAGCAAATAATAAATTAGTAAATAGTACTGATACAACAGTAGAACAGGAGAATAATGAAAACTTAGAAGTAAGTGGTAAAGTAGATAGTAGCGAAACTGATTTAGAAACAGGTTCAAATAGTGCAACTACAATAGATGAGTATTTTACAAGTTCGAGGCTTGAACGAGAAAATATGTATTCTAAACGCATTGAAAATTATCAGGATATATTAAATAATTCTAATGTAAGTGAGGCACAAAAGAAAACGGCTCAAGAGGAAATAACAAAATTAAATAATGAGCAAAATGCTTTAATGATAACAGAAAATTTACTAAAAACAAAGGGAATTAGTGATTTAATAATATTTGTAAATGGAGATAGCATAAATGTTATAGTTAAAGGCGATAATATAGAAAAAGAAAAAATTGCACAAATTCAAAATGTTATTACAAGGGAATTAGATGCTGATATTGGAAATGTACATATAACTACTAAAAACTAATTTTAAGTTTAATGTATATCACTATTATTTACAGTTTTAGGAATGCTTATTTTGGAGAGCACATACTGTGAGAACTGACATTCTCATAGTAAAAAATATGAATTTATACCAGTAATGTAGAAAAAAATAATCAAAAAAAGTTGTATTTTTTCTATTTACTGGTATAATATTATTGTGAAAATGTATTAAATGAATTGATAATATTATGAAGATTGCACATTTAGTACAGCAAAATATTTACAAAGGAGAGAAAATGTTATGGTTAAAAAAGTAGCTATACTTGCTAATGGAGGAGATGTTTCGGGTTTTAATGCTGTTATAAGGGCAATTATTAAAACTGCCGAAAATAAAAATGTAGAATGTTATGGCTTTATAGATGGATATAGAGGTTTACTTAAAAATGATATTGTAAGATTAGGCACAAGTTCAACTGGTAATGCAGTAGGAATATTGCCAAAAGGTGGCTCAATTATAGGGTCATCAACTAATGCAAATGTATTTAACTATCCAGTAGAAGAAAATGGACAAACTGTGTACAAAGATTTATCAGATGTATGTGTGGAAAATATTAAGAAAGATGAAATCGATTGTTTATTTACACTTGGAGGAGATGGTACACAAAAATCAGCAAGAGACTTGTCTTTAAAAGGAATTAACATTATAGGTGTTCCAAAAACAATTGATAATGATGTAGCTTGTACTGAAATTACATTTGGATATAACACAGCTGTATCTGTTGCAGCAGAAGCAATAGATAGATTACATTCAACTGGTGAGACACATCATAGAATAATGGTATTAGAAGTAATGGGAAGATATGCAGGTTGGATAGCACTAGAGTCTGCTATTGCCGGAGGAGCTGATGTAGCTTTAATACCAGAAATACCTTTTGATATAAATAGTGCTGCAAGAAAAATTATAAACAGAAAAAATAGAGGAAAATCTTTTAGTATAGTGGTTGTTGCAGAAGGAGCAAAACCAAAAGATGGAGATATACACATTAAAAATATGAGAAATAATGGCGCTGGTGTGGACAATACAAAATTAGGTGGAATTGGAGAAATTGTTGCAAAGCAACTAGAAGAGCTAACAGGCTTAGAAGCAAGATGCACAGTACTTGGATATATGCAAAGAGGAGGTTCTCCTACAGCTTTTGATAGAGTGCTTTCTACTAAATATGGTTCAAGAGCAATGGAGTATGCCTTAGAGGGAAAGTTTAATATTTTAACAGTTATTAAAGATGGAAAATTAAATTGTGTGCCACTAGAGGATGTAGTAGGTAATAATACTAAAATTGGTGCCGTATCTGGTAACACACCAGAAAGTAACTTAAGAAAAGTAACAATGGATGATGAACTTGTTAAAACTGCAAGAGCAATCGGAATAAATTTAGGAGACTAATAAAATTTGCGCATAGAAAGGTGAAAATATGTTAGATTTAAAGGAAATAATAGCAAATGAAATACAAAAAGTTACAAATGTAGAAACTATATATGACTATATTGAGGTGCCTGCAAATAAAGAAATGGGAGACTTTTCTCTCCCTTGCTTTAAGCTTGCAAAAGAGCTAAAAAAAGCACCTCAAATAATAGCTACTGAAATAAAAGACAAATTAAATATTCCAGATAATATAGTTTTAGAAACAAAAGTAGTAAATGGGTATCTAAACTTTTATCTTAATCCAATGCTAATAGCTAAAACAGTATTAGAAGAATTTGAGGATAAAAAAGAAAAATACGGAAGTAGTGACATAGGAAAAGGCCAAACTGTTGTAATAGATTATTCATCACCAAATATTGCAAAACCATTTCATATTGGACACTTACGTTCTACAGTTATAGGAAATTCATTGCACAACATATATAAATTTTTAGGCTACAATGTAGTTGGAATAAATCATTTAGGAGACTATGGCACCCAATTTGGAAAGCTTATTGAAGGTTATAAAAGATGGGGCAGTGAATATGATATTGAACATAATCCAATAGATGAACTTACTAAAATTTATATTAGAATAAACAATTTATGCAAAGAAGATGAAAGTGTACTAGAAGCTTGTAGAAACAATTTTAAAAAATTAGAAGATGGAGACGAATATTGTACTAAACTTTGGCAAAAATTTAGAGATTTAAGTTTAAAAGAATTCCAAAAAGTTTATGATTTACTAGATGTTCATTTTGACTCTTCAAATGGTGAAGCATTTTATTCAGACAAAATGCCAGAAATAGTGCAAATATTAGAAAAAACAGGAAAATTAGTGGAGTCTGAGGGAGCAAGAGTAATAAACCTAGACGAATACAACATTCCACCTTGCATTATTGAAAAAACTAATGGCTCTACAACTTATGCAACACGTGATTTAGCAGCAATAATGTATAGAGCGCGTACATATAATTATGACAAAGCATTATATGTTACATCATATGAACAAAATCTTCATTTTAAACAAGTATTCGAAACTGCAAAACTATTAGGAATAGACAAAAAATATACAGATGGCTTAGAGCATATTCCATTTGGAATGGTACAATTAAAAACTGGAAAAATGTCTACTAGGGAAGGAAATATTATAAAGCTAGAAGAACTTTTAAATGAAGCAATAACTAGAGCATCTAAAATAATAGAAGAAAAAAATAGTAATCTTGAAAACAAAGAAGAAGTAGCAAAAAAAGTTGGAATTGGTGCAGTAATATTTAATGACTTATACAACAGTAGAATAAAAGATGAAATTTTTGATTGGGACATAATGCTTAACTTTAATGGCGAAACAGGTCCATACTTACAATATATGTATGTACGTACCAACAGCGTACTTGAAAAAGCAAACAAAGTACCAAATATTCAAAATGTTAAAATAGAACTACTTAAGGATAATGCATCAATATACTTAATTAAGGAAATGTATAATTTTGAAAATATAGTAAAACAATCGGCTGAAAAAAATGAGCCATATATTATATCTAGGTATTTAATAAATATAGCAAAAGCTTTTAGCTCATTTTATAATGACAATAAGATAATATGTGATGATGTAGATATACAAAATGCAAGAGTATATTTGACGTATTGTACTAATGTAATACTAAAAACTGGAGCTAGCTTATTAGGAATACAAATGCCAAATAAAATGTAGTATGCAACATTAAAATACTTGCATATTTTATATTAGATATAGTATAATATGTTTTGTAAATTAAACATATTTATACAAGACAAATGGAGGTTAAAATGAGAAAATACTTTGGAACAGATGGAATTAGAAGAATTGCTAATACTGAATTATCACCTAGTTTAGTATATAGAGTAGCAAAGGCAGGAGCCTATGTTTTGTCAAAACATTCAGACCATATGCCTACAATTTTAATAGGTAGAGATACACGTATATCAGGTACATTGATAGAAAGTGCAATGGTAGCAGGCTTTTTAAGTTATGGCGCAAATGTAAAAATTTTAGGCGTGCTTCCAACACCTGGCGTAGCATATTTAACAAAAAAACTAAAAGCAGATGCTAGTGTAGTTATATCTGCATCACACAATACATACGAATTTAATGGCGTAAAATATTTTAGTAATAAAGGTATGAAAATTCCCGACGAACTAGAAGAAGAAATAGAAGAAGTTATGGACTCAGGAAAACTAGATGATTTTTCAGCAGTTAATGACAAAATAGGCGTATCTGAAATAAGAACAGACCTACTTGATGAATATGTATACTTCTTCAGAAAAAACTTTGAAGAAGATTTTGAAAACTTAGATACATCGAACTTTGTAGTAGCTATAGATACTGCAAATGGTGCAACATCTGTAGTTGCAGAAAAAGTTTTCTCTGCACTTGGAATAAAACATTATATTTTAAATAATACTCCTAATGGAACAAATATAAATGAAAATTGTGGTTCTACACATTTAGATGTATTAAAAAAATATGTTGTAGAAAACAAATGTAACTTAGGAATAGCTTATGATGGTGATGGAGATAGATGTTTAGCAGTTGATGAGAACGGAAATGAAATTGACGGAGATATAATCTTAGCAGTAATATCTAAATATATGAAAGAAAAAGGAAAACTAAATAAAGATACTTTAGTAGCAACAGTAATGAGTAATTTAGGACTAAAGAAATACGCAGAAGCAAATAACATAAACTTTGAAGAAACAAAAGTTGGAGATAGATATGTACTTGAAAGAATGTTAAAAGAAGGATATAATCTTGGTGGAGAACAATCTGGTCATATAATTATGTTGGACTACAACCCAACAGGAGACGGCATTTTAACTTCCTTAATGTTAACAAAAATTATTTTAGAAAAAAATATGTCAGCTTCAAAAGTTTGTGATATAATACAAATATATCCTCAAGTTTTAGTTAATGCTAAAGTAGATAGTAACAAAAAATATGATTATGATAAAGACGAAGAAATAAAAAAAGCTATAGAAGAATTAGAAAAAGAATTTTCTGGAAATGGAAGAGTTTTAATTAGACCTTCTGGAACAGAACCTTTAGTAAGGGTAATGATAGAGGGAACAGATAAAAAATACATACAAACAAAAGCAGAAAACCTTGCTCAACTTATTGAAAAAAAATTAAAATAATATAAAGGGAGGATTAAAATATGCCAATGATAAATTTCACTAATCCAATAATACTATTAGTAGTAACACTAGTTTATGTACTTATACTAATACTTTCAAAGGAAACCAAAAAAAGTGCTATAGCAGCAGTAATGCTATTTGTATTTGTAGCTATGCTAGTGGTACATACAATAATGTACATAACAGGTGACACATTATCTTCTGATGTGCTTTCAGATATAACATTTACAATAGTATTTGATTTGATATTTGTATTACTATCATTCATTGCTTACTTGTGGGTGGATGACATTGAAGCAAAACTAAAAAAGAAAAAGAGCATTGATAATAGTTTAGATTGGTTTTGGGGAAAAGTTTAAGAACCAAAAATAAGCTAAAGATAAGTTATAGCAAAGTAGAAAATACTTTGCTATATTTATCTGATTATTGTAGAAGACAACAAGGTTCTGGGGTACCCGACTGCAATCTTTGATTGCTATGTCGGGTCAGGTTCTTATTATAAAATGTAGGAGGTAGTTTATGGAAAAAAATATACTTATAGGTGGAGCTTGGCCATACGCAAATAGTGACTTACATTTAGGGCATATAGCAGGTTTGGTATCTGGAGATATTTTAGCTAGATATTTTAGACAACAAGGATATAATGTAATGTTTGTATCTGGAACAGATTGCCACGGAACACCAATAACCGAAAGAGCAAAAAGAGAGAAAAAATCTCCAAAGGATATTGCAGAATACTATGATAAAAGAGATAGAGAAACTTTAGAAAAATTTGACTTTTCTTATGATTTATATACAAATACTGATACAGAATTTCATAGAAAAAAAGTTATGGAAATGTTTAAAAAAATGTATGATAATGGCTATATATATGAAAAAATAGAGCCACAAGCATATTGTAATCATTGCCAAAAATTCTTATCAGATAGAGAGCTTGAAATTACTTGCCCAAAATGTGGACAGGTTACAAAAGCCGAGCAATGCGATAACTGCCAATATGTTCCTACAATAGAAGATATGAAAGATGGAATTTGTTTAGAATGCAAACAAAAAGTAGTATTAAAAGACAATAAAAACTTGTACTTGGCATTATCTAAATTTCAAAAAGACATAGAAGAATATGTGAAAAAAAATGATAAGCTATGGAGAGTTAATGCTAAAAACGAAACTACCAAATATTTAAAACAAGGATTAGTAGATAGAGCAGTAACCAGAGATTTAGACTGGGGAGTGGACATACCTGTACCAGGATACGAGTCTAAAAAAATGTATGTATGGATAGAGGCAGTATTAGGTTACATTACAGCAACAATGAAAAAATGTGAAGAATTAGGTAAAGATTGGGAAGAATTTTGGAAAGAACAATATCATCCAACAATTTATATGGTACACGGAAAAGACAACATAGTATTCCATAGTATAATTTTTAATAGCTTATTATTAGCGATGAAAGAAAATTATCACTTAGTAAATACAATAGTGTCATCAGAATATTTAAACATCAATGACGAAAAAATATCTAAAAGCAAAGGTAATGGAATTCCTGCAATAGAATTAGTAGAAAAATATGGACCAGATGTATTACGTTTTTATTTAATAAATAATGGTCCAGAAAAAAAGGATGCAAACTTTACAATAGATGCATTAGTTGCAACAAATAACGGTGAATTATTAAATAAATTTGGCAACTTAGTAAATAGAACTTTAAAATTTAAAGAACTAGAAGAAGTACCAAATGGAAAATTAGATAACACAATAAAAGAAAAAATAGAAGAAACATATAAATTGGTGGGAGAAAGCATAGAAAAGCTAGAATTTAAACAAGCTACGGATATGGCAATGGAATTAGTAGAAGTAGCAAATAAATATTATGATGAACAAAAACCTTGGGTACAAAAGAAAGAAAATATCCAAGAATTTAACAATACAATATACACTTGTGCAGTAATAATAGCAAACTTAGCAAATATATTTGAGCCATTTATGCCAAGTGCTTGCACAAAAATACGTAAATATTTAGATATAAAAGAAAAAAGCTGGAAACTAATAGAACCAGCAGTGGGCTTGAAACTAGAAAATATTGAGCCTCTATTTACAAGAATGTAGAATTATATGTTTAATAAATAAAATAACAGGTTACAATACATTAAATATATTGTAGCTTGTTATTTTATTCTTTATTATATGGTTTTACTTCATTAGTTAATTCTAAAATGTAATCTACAGATGTTTTATAAAATTTAGCTAACTCAATTAAAATTTTGGTTGGAATATCATTCTCACCAGTTTCATATTTAGAATAACCAGTCTGTGACATATTTAAAAATTTTGAAATTTGAGCTTGCGTCAAATCGTGGTCTTCACGTAATTCTTTTAGCCTTTTGTACATAATTTAACTCCTTATATTAAATATATAAAATAAAATTATAAATAAATTTTAAAATAATCTGTTTTAGGTTATTGACATTTAACCTGAAATAGATTAAAATATTCGAAGATAACCTAAAACAGGTTAAAAAAGGAGGTGAATTCTATAAGTTAAGTGAAAAAGGAACACTTGCGCGGTAAACATACAAGAATAAAACAAGGGAAGCTTAATAAAAAGAAATTTGCAATAGTACTTATCATTTTATTATTAGTATTTGTCCTTTATGTAGTATTTATTAAAAAGAATGATGACGAAGTAGTTGAAACAAATACCAACATTGTAAATGACATACAGGAAAATGATGTTTCTAATGAGATAAGCAATGTACTTGTAAACGATGTAGATTTAAAAGAATATGTAGACACAGATATGCCGGACTACATTCAAGGCTATGGAGTATTAGGACAAATAGTAATTGATGAAATAGATATGGAAAATTACATTTTAGATTCAACAGATGACTATTCGCTTAACCTTGCTGTTACCAAATTTTATGGACCGGATTTAAACCAAAGAGGAAACTTTGTAATCACAGGGCATAATGCTCGTGGATTGTTTAATAATTTAAAGAAGTTGGAAGTAGGAGATACTTTTTACATAATCGATAAGGAAACTGAAGAAAAAGTTACTTATAGAATAAATGAAAAGAAAACAATATCTCCGACAGATTTAGATTGTTTAAATCAAGATACAAATAATAAAAGAGTGGTAACACTTATTACTTGTAATACCCGGAGGATTGACAAGGCTTATGCTTAAAGCAGAAGAGGTATAGAATTGCGCCTCTGCAATAAAATAGTCAGTGCATTAGACTTTAAACAGTGCAATATACAGGTAAAAACCTGACGTGTAGTAAAATTTTTATTACATTACTATACGTAAATAGCAACAAAAGATTGCTTAAAATAAGGAGGAAAAGAAATGAAAACAAAAATTTTAGGAATCGTAACAATGGTTACAGTATTATTAGCGATGTTAGTAACATCAGCAAACGCAGCTACAATGACAGCTGACAAAACAGAAATGCAAAAAGAGGATGTAGTTACACTTACAATAACTACAAATCAAGAAGTTGCATCAATGCAATTTGATATTGCTTTTGATTCATCAAAATATGAATATGTTGAAAATTCAGCAAAGTGTGATTTAGCAAACACAAAATCTAAAGTTATTAGTGAAGGTGTAGTGAGAGTTTCTGCTTTTGAAAGTGGAAATGCAACAGATACATTAACACTACAATTTAAAGCTATAGACAATGGAGAAAATGTACCATTTACAATATCTAATACAGAATTTGTAGCTGGTTCAGAAGTAACTGGAGAAGCATTTGATGAAGATACAATAAATGTAACAATAGCTGAAGTAGAAGAGCCAGAAAACCCAGATGACGACAAACCAGCAGAGGACCCAGATGACAAGCCAGCTGAAGATCCAGATGATAACAAACCAGCTGAAGACCCAGATAAAAAGCCAACAGAAGATTCAGATGACAATAATGGTAGCGACTACGTTGACGAAAATGGTAACCCAATAGATAAATTACCTCAAACAGGTAGCATTGTACCAGCTATAATAGCAGGAGTTGCAATACTTTTAGTAGCAAGCTTAGTTGTTTTCAAAGCAACAAGAAAATAATATAAAACAAAACTTATAGATTATTCACTGAAATTTAATAAAAAATAAATATGTATTAGACTGTATAGGAAAATTAAAAATTTTTCCTATACAGCAAATATGAAATAATAGGAGGACGATTATTTTGGATAAGAAAAAAATACTTTCATCTCTAGCAGCAGCAGGAATTTTAACTGCTAGCGTACTAGGAGCAAATGTAAATGCTGCAACAAATTTAAAATCTGTTGGAGTATATAAACAATTAGTAGAAGGAAAAACAGTAGTACCATACATATTAGAAGATGGTAATACACCTTTAACAGTAAGAGATGTAGAAAATGAATTCGAAAATCTACAATTAGTAAATGGAACTGCAGTTACAGATAAAAGTGCATCATTAAAAACAGGAGATACTTTCAAAGCAAACAACACAGAGTATACTATAGTAGTACTTGGTGATGTTAACGGAAGTGGAACTGTAACAACGGCTGATGCTTTAAAAATACAAGATATGTCATTTGATGCTGGAAACAATGCTGTTATAAAAGTAGCAGCAGACACAACAGCTGACGGAACAATAAAAACATCTGATGCTTTAAGATTACAAGATTACTTATTAGGTGATGCAGAAATTTCAGTACCTGAAGCAGAAGAACCAGAAGTTGTATCAAATTACACAGTTACAGTTAATGAAAACGGATATATAACTGGTTCAAACTTAAAAACAACAGTACTTAAAATAAAATTAGCTGAAACATCAGATGAAAAAACAGTACTAAAAGTAAGAGTAACTGGTATAAATGAATCTACTGGTGAAGAACTAGTAATGAACATTAAAAAATCTATTACAATAAATGCACATACAGATTATAGAGAAGCAGAATTAACATCTGTAGATTTCTCTAAATTTAAAGATGGAATGGTAAAAATAGAATTATTAGAAGATGGAAAGGTAGTTGCTTCAGTTGATGCAGAAAAGAATGTTTTAATTCCAGCAGCAACAAGTGTTATAACAAATCGTATAAGCACAAAAGAAGCTACACTATCATTAGAAGCTCTTGGAGAAAGTGATATTGCAAAAGTTTACTATATAGTAGACGGAAAAGATGTAAGCAAAGTAGACACAGACTTCTTTGATAAAGACGGAAAATTAAAAGATGGTGTTAAAGTATTAGAAGTATCAGATAACAAACTTTCTAATGAAGTAATTGCTAGCGATTTAACAACTAAAACACCTGCAAAAGTATCATTTATTTTGGAAAACAAATATGGAAGCAGATCAGCTGTTGCTAGCGCTTTAATTGCAAGTGATAGCGAAAATGTAGCTCAACCTAAAAAAGTTGAAGAAGTAAAGGTACCAGAAAAATTAGACCAAAATACAACAGCTGAATTTAGCTGGGAGGGTGAAAAAAGCGTTAACTACGTTGCAGTTCTTTACAGAGACGGAATAGCAGTAGCAGAAAAAACAGTAAACTATGAAGATAGTACAGATTTTACAGTTGATTTTGCTAGTGAAATGGATGAAGCAGGAGCATATAAAGTAGCAGTATATGCACCAGCAACAGATACTTCAAAAGCTTCTGAAGTTACAGAATCAGCAGAAGTAAATGTTGCAAAATTAGAAGCTGTTACAGATTTATCTTTCAGAAATGAAGATAATAAAGTAATTTTATCTTGGAACAATGCTAATGACAAAGAAAGCTTTAACGAATATAAAATAGAGCTTTACACATTAGACAAAGAAGGAAAAGAAACTTCTAAGAAGAGCATAGCTAGTCCAGCAACTGATAAAAATGAAGTTGAAATAAGTAGAGTTAAAGACAATACTGTTTATTTAGCAAAAGTAACAGTAATTGCAAAAGATGGACAATTAGCAACTGTTGACTCTGATGAAACTGTTTCTGCAAAATTCTTTAAAGTAGGTGTTCCTACTGTTAATAAAGACGGATTAACAGAAAATACAATAACATTAAATGTACCAGAAATAATTATAAATGGCGAAACAGCTAAATATAAAGTAAATGTATACAGTGTAAATGAAGAAGCAACAATGGAAGAAGCTTCATATACACGTATTGATACAAGAGATGTTACTGTAGAAGAAGGAAAAGTAGTAATCGATGGATTAGATAGCAATACACCTTATGCATTTAAACTAATAGCTGTAGTTGATGGTGAAGAAGTAGAATCTGACTACTCATTACCAATTCATACAATACCAGAACTTAAAAACTTAACTGTAGTAGAAAAAGCTGATGAAGCAGACGAAGAAGGAAAAGTATTTGTAAATTCTGGAAAATTGATTATAAACAAAGAAGAAATCGACCCAGCTGACTATAAAAATAGCAAAAAATTAACAAATGCTATAAACATAATAGCAAAGTTAAAAGCTGGAGATATAGTTTCAATAGAAGACCAAAAAGTTACTTTAAAACTTGATAATGGTGCTTCAGCAGAACCTACAGGTAGAGACTTTACATCATTAACAGGATTAAAGGATACAGTATTTGAAATTGAAAGCAACAAATACAATAAAAATATTAGCTTTAATGACAGCGAAGAAGTAAAAGAAGTTATACTTAAAGGTGAAGACACAATGTTTACAATATCTGGAGACAACATAAAGAAATTAACACTAACAAATGGGGTTGAAGTTTCTGGAGATAGAGAATATACTGTAGCAGAAAATTCTACTGTTATAATAAACGGAGTAAGTGTAACAACTGAAAAAGAAACAGTAATAGAAAGTTCAACAAATAGTTTATTAGTTAATGTAAATAAAGAAGCTAATGACTTAGTATTTGAAAACAAAAAAGATTCTGAAATAACAATTACTTTCAAAGGTGAGGATGACAACACATCAACACAATCTGGAAGCATTATAATCAAAAACAATGGTGGAAAAGTTACTGTAACATCAGATAAAGCAAATGTAAGTTCAGAATTAAAAGTAGAAGTAAATTCTGGAGAAGTTGATATATCTGAGCCATCTTTAACAGGTGACAAAAATGTAACAGTAACTGTAGATGAAGGAAAAACATCAACAGTTACAATCAGTGCTAAAACAAAAGCACCAATAGAATTAAACAATGTATCTGTAGATATTACAGACGAAGATTTAAGAGATGTAAGTGGTGTAACTGATAAAAACTTTGATGATGTAAAAGCATTTTTACAATCATTTGACTTAAGCGGAACAGGTGCAACAGTATCTGTTGAAAAAGATTCAAATAAAGTTACAATTACATTTACACCAGAAAAAGACCAAACTATCGATAATGTAGAAATAGGTAACTTAAAATAATAGACTCTGTCCTAACACAAAAAATCGGCCTAAATGGGTCGATTTTTTGTGTTTGTATATACCCTTGCAAGCAACAAGTATAGCTAAATAGTTACTGGATAATAGTGTTTTTCTTTATCTAGGCACTATGTATGTTTTAAATTTTGTTTTCGGCCCCCAACATCGTACAAACTGTATATGCTCAAATTCTTTTCGCATAACAGTTTGTAAACTTGTCGGTCCCCACCTTAAGCACTCAAACAAACATTTAAAACATACATAGTGCCTAGATTTTATTAAACACCATTATCTAGTAACCTAAATAAAACAATTATTCATAGGAAACATTGTATAAAAAAGTGATTTATGGTAGAATTATTAAAGAAAATATCAAAAATTAGTAATAGGGGAGAAACAAAATGTTAATAATGCTTTTATATATATTTTTTGTTATAGGAGTACCAATAATCTTTTGTATATTACTATATAGATTACGAAAAATAATTCCTTATGGGAAAATAATTATGCCTATCATAATGGGGCTAATAATATTGCGAACAGCATTTTTTTCAGTAATATATATGTTGGTACCAATTATTTGCGATAGCTCTTACGAACTTTTTAAATCTTGTTTATACTTGCTAATGCTGTATTTTTATTACGCTATCATAACCGTGTGTTTCTATATTGCATCATTTATTATTATGAAAAAAAGTAAAAAGTTTATAATATCTACAATAATAATCTCGGTAGTAGTAATGGTACTTATGTATTTGGCTGGAGGAATATTATTTAAAGAGCGTGAAAAACCTGACGAACTCTATTTAGAAATGAAAGAATTTAACAGTACAAATAATCTTGAAGGATTAACAAAACAAGAGGTTATTCAACTACTAGGAAAACCAATAGAATTAGATGAAGATACTGATTATATGGATTTAGAATACTATACTTTTAATGCGGGAACCATATACGAAGGAATAATATGGGGAGATTTTAATGTATTTACAACAAAACATCACTATTACTATTCTGTGAACTTTGACGAATCAGGAAAAGTTGAATTTACATCATTTAGAGAAATAGTGTAATAATTTTATTACTGGATAATAGTGTTTTTCTTTATCTAGGTACCATTATCTAGTAATAAAAATAGATTTAAGAATAACAAAAAACATAGTACTTTATAAATTTATATGATACAATAGGAAAAATAGAAATTAGATAAATATAAAAGGAAGTGAAAGAACATATGAAGTATGTTTATAACAAATTAGTAAGGGATAAAATACCAGAGGAAATAAACAAAAAAGGCGACAGAAAAGCAAACTATAGAATATTAGATGATAACGAGTACTTAAAAGAACTTGATAAAAAATTATTTGAAGAAGCTCACGAATTTGTCGAAGAACACTCTGTGGAAGAACTTGCAGACTTAATGGAAGTCATTAGTGCAATAATGATATCAAAAAATATATCATTAGATGATGTTGAAAGAGCTAGAAATATAAAAAATGAAAAGAAAGGCAAATTTGAAAACAAAATCTATTTAATAGATGTTGAGCAAGACTATGCAGATGAGAGAGAAGAGAAAGAATTGAACAAGGAATGGAGAAAAAATGGAAACTAAAATTATATACTTTGTTCACGGAACAACAACAGACAATGCCAGTGGAAAGTGTAGTGGTTGGAAACAAGTAGAGTTAACTGACCTGGGGAAAGAAAGAGCAATTAAATTAGGTAAAATAAGGAAAAACACACATTTCGATGTCATTTTTACTTCGGACTTAGTAAGAGCAATAGACTCTGCAAAATTGGCTTTCCAAAATGTAGAACATATACAGGATGCTAGATTAAGGGAATGCAATTATGGAGATTTAGAAGGAAAAGACAAAAGCTTAGTAATCTATGAAGAGCATATCGACAAGCCATTTCCTAATGGAGAATCTTTAAAAGATGTAGAAAAAAGAATAAGGAATTTTATAGAATTTTTGAAAGACAATTATCAAGGAAAAACAATAGGAATAGTTGCTCATAGAGCGCCTCAACTAGCTCTTGAAGTTATAACTAAAGCCATTTCTTGGGAAGAAGCTAATAAAAATGATTGGAGAAAAACAAAAGCTTGGCAACCTGGTTGGGAATATATAATAAAGTAAATAAATTTATTCAAAGGAGAAAAATAATATGTATTTTTGTGAATATTTAGAAAGCAAAGCAAAAAATGACGGAATAAATAAACTAGTTGTTGGAGCAGTAATAACAAATGAAAAAGGTGAAGTCCTTTTAATGAAAAGAAAACAAGATGACTTTATGGGAGGAATATTTGAAATACCAGGAGGAAATGCAGAAGATGGCGAAAGTATATATGATATATTAAAACGAGAAATAAAAGAAGAGACAAACTTTGATTTAACAAAAGTTATATCATACATAAATTATTTTGATTATTTATCAAGAAGTGGAAAAAAGTGCAGACAATTTAATTTTAAAGTAGAAGTTACAGGTGGACCTATAGTGCTAACAGAACACGATACGTATAAATGGGTTAAATTGGATAAAATAGAGACGCAAGATGTTTCAAATGAAATAAGAGAATGTTTAATGATCTATAAATTTAATGAAAGTAATTATAAATAAAATGGAGTTATAAAAATGAAAGAGACTATAGTTTATTTAATTAGGCACGCTGAAACCGTCCAAGAAAACGGAATTAGGAATACAAATTATAGATATATATAAAAAGATGCTATCTTGTTATTGTAACATCATATAGTTTCAATTCATAGAATATACAAGTAATAAGAAGTTTTTCGTGAGCACATTAAGCTCGAAAGGAGTTATATTTTATGGATTATGAAATAATGATGAATGGAAATGTACATATAGGGCAGAGAGCACCTGATTTTGAGGCTACAACTACAATGGGAAATATATGTTTAAATGATTACAAAGGAAAATGGGTAGTACTTTTTTCACATCCACGGTGATTTCACCCCCGTAAAGTCTTAAAATTTGGGGAAATATGAAAACGCTTGATATTGCTGAAGTTTTTCAGTATAAAAAAATAGTCAAATTTTAAAAATATTATATTATACGATATATTTGCCAAATGTAGAATAAAAATGGCTTAGAAAGCGAATGTGAGGCAATCGCTTGGAAAGAAAAAGGAGTATTGAAAGAATTTAAAGGAATATGGATACCTTATGAAGTATTGACAGACAAAAAATTAAATGATAAAGAAAAAATGATATATTCAATGATTTTATCTTTAAGCAATGAAAATGATTGTACGATATCAAACACATATATTAGTAATTTACTAAATATCTGTAATGTACAAGCATCAAGAATTATTAATTCATTAAAGAAAAAAGGATATATAATAGTCAAAATAATATACAAAGAAAATTCAAAAGAAATAGCATTAAGAAAAATTATACCTATTAACAAGTATGTTAATACCCCTAAACAAATAAGTGATGAACCTATTAACAAAAATGTTAAAGATATAATAAATAATAATAAAATACATAATAAAGATAACTGCAGATTAAAAAATGGCAGAGATTATAGCAATTTCGATTGGACAAGTTTGTATGTAAATAATTTTTATTAAAAGACTTGCATAAAAATTCAAACAGAGTTAATATCACACACCAAGTGGAGGTGATATTAAAATGGATGGTAAGAGAAAAAATATGTTAGAAATAATATTTAAAGCAAGAGAAGAAAAGTTAGCAAGTCTTAATAGTGAAGATAAAAATTTCTTTAAAGTACATAATATTGATAGAAGTGCAAGACGCAATAGTTTGAATACAGAATTAGAAAAGATACCAAAAGATTTGAGAAAACTGAAAGAAATTATCATAGTAAAATTAGATGACTATGTAGAAACTATTAATCGTGAAAACTGGTATTTGTGCAAAAAATATTATCTAGCGGGATTAAAAGATGGAATTAATTTAAAAGAAGAAATTAAATAAGATTGGAAAGCAAGTATATTATTTATATGTTTTATACTTGCTTTTTTTTCTAAAAATTGAGACGTCTGATTGTCTACTCTAAAATAAAAGAGTCTACCGCTAAAAGCCACGCTTTTAGGCAGTTTGCGGGTATGGAGAGGTCGCCCTGATCCTGCAAAAATAATTTGAAAAATGGATTAAACAAATTTTTGTAAAAATTACTTGGAATGTTGTAAATATTATCTTCTACTGATATAATATAAAATATAAAAATAAGAAGTGGAGTTATTGTAAAATATGGATACTATAATTTATTTAATTAGACATGCTGAAACTATTGATGAGAATGGAATCAGAAATACAAATGAAGATTTTCAAATGATAAATGAAAAAGAAATATTATCCGTATATGGTGAAGAACAATCTAAAAAATTAAGCGAAAATACTGAATTAAATAATATTGATGTTATTTGGTCAAGTAGTTATACGAGAGCAAAAGCTACTGCAAAATATATTGCAAACAATAATAATGTACCTATTAATTTAGATAGTAGTTTAAGTGAAAGAAAACTAGGAAACTTAAAAGAACTAGGAGAATTTATGAAGGATAAAAGTACAAGAGATCCTTCCCAAGAACAATTGTTAGATAGAAAATTTAAAACTTCTGATGGAGAAAGTGCAGAAGATACAAGGCAAAGAATGACTAAATTCTTTGATAGAATATTAAAAGAATATGAAGGAAAGAGAATCGCAGTTATAACTCATCGGAGGTTCTATAAAATTCTATTTACTAAATTGGTGTAAAGTAAATAAAGATGTTAAGTTAGTATATAAGGATACAGTATTAGATATAACATCTCCTTGTCTATTAAAAATGACATTTAAGAAAAATGAATTAGTAGATTTAGAACAAATAAAATAATAATTATAAAATGTTTTAAGAAAGTAAATAAATTTTTAATAATATATAGGTTTAATGAGAGGTAAAATTATGGTAAATTCAAATACATATATTGGAAAAATAGTAGAAGTGAAAATAGATAGACCAATGGGGTCAAAACATCCAAAACATGGATTTGTATATCCAATTAATTATGGATATGTACCAGATACTATTAGTGGTGATGGAGCTGAATTAGATAGCTATGTATTAGGAGTATTTGCACCTATAGATACATTTAAAGGAAAATGTATAGCAGTAATTCATAGAACTAATGATAATGATGATAAATTAGTTATAGTACCAGAAGGAAAAGAATACTCTAATGATGCAATAAGAGCATTAACTGAATTTCAAGAAAGATTTTTTGAAAGCATAATAATTAATGAAAATTAAGTTGTAGAGGAGGAATAAATATGCAATTTTTTAAGAAATTGATTGGAGATAGAATATATTTATCGCCAAAAGGAACAACAGATGAAGAATTAGAAAAATTTACAGAATGGATGAATGATTTTCAAGTAACAGACTATACTGGAAGAAGTGGACAAATAACAACAATAGTTAGAGAAAAAGAGTGGCTTGAGAATTCAGCTAAAAATACAGAAAATAGAAATTTTAATATTATTGAATCGAAAGATAATAAATTGATTGGAACTATCGGGTTAGAACATTTTAATTGGATTGAAAGAAGTGCCGTACTTGGCATATTTATCGGAGATAAAGATTTTAGAAGTAATGGATATGGCACAGAAGCTATAAAGTTGTTACTAGAATATGGCTTTAAATATCTTAATTTACATAGTATAAGGTTGGATCTTCTTGCTATAAATGAAAGAGCTCATAAGTGCTATTTGAAATGTGGTTTTAAAGATACTGGTTGTAGTAGAGAACAAATATTTTTGAATGGAAAATATTATGATAAGTTACATATGGATATATTAGAAAATGAATTTAAAGGAGACTACATTAGAAATAAAAATATTAGATAAAAAGTAATTGGAGGCTATAATGAAAGAAGAAATTATTTTTGTAACACATAATACTGGAAAAATAAAATCAGCTGAAAAATATTTTAAAAATCTAAAATTTACAACATTTAATTATGAATTAGATGAACCTAGAAGTGATGATATAAAAGAAATAGCAACAGCAAAAGTAAAGGAAGCTTTTGAAATAGTAAAAAGACCTTGTATAGCACTGGATACAGATTTTAGAATTGAAGAATTAAATGGATTTCCAAGAGCATTTGTAAACTTTTCATTAGATACAATAGGAATAAAAGGAATATTAAAGTTAATGGAAGGAAAAGAAAATAGAAAATGTGCATTTAATGAATGTTTGGCATATCATGATGGAAAAGAAATACACTATTTTTATGGAAAACATCCACGGAAATTTGTCAAATGAAATTTTAGGTTTAAATAGGGAAGAAAAATGGTCAGACTTATGGTATATTTTTAAACCAGAAGGATTTGATAAAACATTGGCGGAGATGGATTCAGAAGAAAGAGAAAATAGAAGAAAAGTTGATGGTTCAGTACAAGCAATGCAAGAATTTGCAAAATGGTATGAGCATCAGTAATTATCTTAATAATTTACAATAAATATGGCAGATAATTAAGTTGAACTTATATGTATTTTAATATATAATCATAGCAAAAGTTAGTAAGTTGTCGCTGTGATTGAATTATTAAATAAAAGAAAGGTAAAAGGTGATGTTAATGAAAAAAGGAGTAAGAATTGTTCTAGTCATTGTAGTGTTATTATTATTACTTGCCATAATATTTTTTACAGTAGACTATTTTAAAGTACAAAAACAAGAAAAGCCAATATTCTGTGTTAAAACAGTAAGTTATGATGGCAGTAAAGTTACTTATTGGGGGTTAGGATATAAAGTAATTAGATATGTGAGTGTTTCTCCAGATGAACCATATGAAAGAAATATCGGCACAAAAATAGGAAGTTGGTTTATGAAATATGAATTGCCTAAAAACTATAATATTAAAATTGAATATAAAGGAAAGACGATTATAATAACTGATGAAAAAGATATAGAAACTATAAAAAATTTATTAGTAAAATCAGAATATACTAATGATATATGTTATGGAATGATTACTCATAAAATAGTTTTAGACAGTGAAGTTTATTACATAAAAGGATCTTGCAAGGAAATACAAAAAGAAAATAAACAAGCAATGATAACTGATGAAGATTTGAACACAATTAATAATATTATTTTTAACATATTAAAAAATGAGTCTAATAATATTACAAACACTTTGCAAGATAACGATATAATAGTAAATGAAACAATAGAAATCGAATAGTTCGATTCATAAATAGTTAAGTTAGTGAGACAACCTACAATTTTATATTAAAGTGAATATAAAAAATACACCTAAAATTTTAGAAATTTTGTCTAATGTTTTAGGTGTATTTTGAAATTATAAGATTAGTTCATACAAAGTTGATGGAATAGGCTACATATAATGAAAAAATTATAACTATTATTAGAAAAAATCGAGATGAGAAATTAGTTTTTTTGAAAAATTTTAACTTTTTTCACAAAAATGAGAAATTTTCATAACAACTTGGACTTATATAAATAGAGATGTCTAGGACAACCTCTATTGTGAATAACATTTATTAGAAATGTTATGAAGGAGTCTAAGAATAATGCAAAGTAAAATTTCAGAAGTGTTAAGCTATAATTATGTGCAAATTTATTTGGCAGAGGATGAATTAGAAAAACAGGAAACAAAAGAACTAATTGAGAAATATAAGAGGCAAAAGTACAAGGTAGGTATATTTGTAACTGGCAAAGAGAACTATCCCGAAGTTCTCAAAAAAATATTTACGAAACAAGTGGAATTATCAGACAATGTATGTTAACATAGACCAAGAGCAATATCAGGCAAAAGGAGGCAAAATGACAGTTGCACGGATATTGTAGATTGTCTAGAGATGAGGATAAGGAAAATTATTCGAGTATAGAAGAACAAAAAAGAATTATTAAAGATTATGCTTCTACTCGTAATTGGATTATCGAAGATAAAGACTTCTACATAGATGACAATGTTTCGGGATATACCTTTAATAGACCTGAATTCACAAAGATGTTAGAAAAAGTAAAGGGAGGAAAAATTGATGTAGTTATAGCAAAAGACTTATCAAGAATAGGAAGAAACAATGGAAAAGTTTTGGTACTTATTGATGAATTCAAAAATATGCAGAAAAACTTAATTTTAGTTTCTGAAATGGGAGGAACTTATGATGTCTTAAACGATAGAGACGACACCATTGGAATTACAACTTGGTTTAATGAAAGATATGTAAAAGATTGTTCGAGGAAAACAAGAGACCATATGTATTCTAAACAAAAAACTGGAAGGTTAGTAATGGGGAATTATTATGGGTATGTAAAAGATAAAGAAGATGTTACAAAGTTATATGTAGATGAAGAAATTAGACCAGTTATAGCATTAATATACAAATTGTATGTCCAAGAAGGATTAGGTAGAAAGAAGATTTGTGATATTTTAAATAGTAAATATAATTATCCAACACCTTCAGTATATTACAGGCAAAAACACTTAGAAAGAGGGAGAATATATAAACATCCAGTACAAGAACTATGGTCAACATACATGATAAGTAATATCCTAAGTAATGATGTATATACTGGAAATTTAAGAACTCATAAAAAGAAGACAGTTTCGATAAGAGGAAGAGCAATAAAACTTCCTGAAGAAGAACATTTTGTATTTGAAAATCATCATGAGGCAATTATTTCAAAAGAAATGTTTGAACTGGCACAAAATATACGAAAAAGAAAAGCAAAATTAAAGACTACTGCTGGAACAAGAAAAAGGAACTATGCATTTTCAGGGTTAATTAGATGCGGCGATTGTGGTTTTGGAGTAAGTGGAATTACAATGAATAGAAAACAAAAGCAGAAAGGATATGAATGCTCACAGTATAGGACTTATGGAAAAGCAAGATGTAAATGCCACGAAATAAAAGAAAGTGATATAATCATTCATTTAAGAGAATTTCTAAAATTTACTAAACAAAAATATCAAGATGAGATAAATAAAATAGAAATTGAGGTTAAAACTAATAAAGAACAAACCAATAAAGAAAAAATTAAGTTTGAAATTGAAACACTAAAAGCAGAATATAAAGTGTTATTAAATCAGAAAATAAAAGATTTAGCAGGAAATAACAATGAGTATCAAAAGCAGATGATAGAAAAATCATACAAAGAATTAGAGTTGGAAAAGACAAATAAAATAGAAAAATTGCAAGAAATTCTAAATAAGTCAGAACTAGAAATTTCAAAAGAAAAAATAAAAAAACTGAAAACTGCAATGGAATATTTTGAAGAGATTATATCATCAGAAATTCCTAGCAGATATGTTTTAGAAAATATAATTGATATGATATGGATTTATAGTGATAAAACTGTAAAATTTGATTTGAAAGTGGATATTGAAAAATTAATATAAATTAAAACAGACAAATATATAGATGTTTAAAAACAATATATTTGCAAAAGTGTGATGATTTTTACAAAAACACTTGCAAAAGTGTGATAAATTGTTCAAATATATTTGCAAAAGTGTGATTTTAGATGTATAATTAGTATAAAGTAACATATACTAGTTATAGGAGATGATTTTTTTGAAAAGGTTTATTTTAGAAGAATTAGTAAAATGGAAAGAAAGTAAATATAGGAAACCACTAATTTTAAAAGGTGCAAGACAAATTGGAAAAACATATATTTTAAAACAATTTGGAGAAGAAAATTATGAAGGAGTAGCATACTTTAACTTCGATCATGATGAAGACTTATATAACTTATTTAGCAATACCAAAGACCCAAAGAGGATTTTAGAACAATTGTCATTTATATATGGGAAAGCTATAATTCCTGGAAAAACACTAATAGTTTTTGATGAGATTCAAGAATGTCCAAATGCATTAAATAGTTTAAAATATTTTCAAGAAGAAGCAAATGAATATCATATTGCTTGTGCGGGTAGCTTATTAGGAATAAGATTGTCACATACATCTTTTCCTGTTGGAAAGGTTGATTTCTTAAATATGTATCCGATGACATTTACTGAATTTTTAATTGCAGATAATTGCGAAAATTTAGTTGAATATATGAAAAACATAGAAAAAGTAGAAGCAATTCCTGATATATTTTTTAATCAACTAGAAGAAAAGCTAAAAGCTTATTTTATAATTGGTGGTATGCCAGAAGCAGTAAAAATTTGGACAGAAGAAAAAAATATTGAATTAGTAAATAGTATTCAAGAAAATATTTTAAAAGCATATGAAAGTGATTTTTCAAAACATACTAGTAATAATGAAGCAAATAAAATTTCTTTAATTTGGAACAATATACCTTCACAGCTTGCAAAAGAAAATAAAAAATTTCTTTATCAAACAATTAAAGAAGGTGCAAGAGCAAGAGAATATGAATCAGCTTTAAATTGGTTAAATGATGCTAATCTAATTTATAAAGTATATAATTTAACAAAAACAGATTTTCCTTTAAAAGCATATAATGATTTAAGTGCATTTAAGATTTTTATTAACGATATCGGATTGCTTAGAAGAATGTCTAATTTAGATAGTAGAATAGTTGCAGAAGGTGACAGACTATTTGAAGAATTTAAAGGGGCATTTACGGAGAATTTCGTACTAAATATGTTATGCAGTACATTTAATATGGTTCCAAATTATTATACATTTGATAGGCATGAGATTGATTTTATTATTCAGTTTAAAAACAAAATCATTCCTATAGAAGTAAAATCAAATAAAACAACTAATAATATTAGCTTAACAAGATATAATGAAAAAAATAATAATGAATTATCAATAAGATTTTCTATGAACAACTTGGCTAGAGATGACAAAATATTGAATATTCCATTATTTTTAATAGAATTTTTAAATAAATTTATATAATGGATTTTTAAAACTGTAAAATTTGATTTGAAAGTAGATATTGAAAAATTAATATAGCTATCCCCACATTTAAAGACTTTACCCCCGTATGCACGACAGAAATGATATCATTTGCAAGGGCAAATACATATTTTGAAAATATGAACACTTGCCTAATTGGACTAAGTGTAGATTCAAATGCGTCACATCTTGCTTGGGTATACGATATTTATTGTAGAACTGGAATAAAAATTCCATTTCCAATTATTGCGGATAGAAATGGAGAAATTGCCAGAAAATATGGAATGATTTCAAATGATGTAAGCAATACAGAAACAGTAAGAAACGT
>CALXRZ010000015.1 GCA_944391015.1 uncultured Clostridia bacterium
CGCGTTTTTGTTTTTTGGTAGTTTTACTACCGCTTTATTGGTTTCTCAAAGTTTATTGTTTACTTTTCAATGTGCTTTTCTTTGTCTCAATTCTACTTGATGTAGAACGCAATTTATTGTACCATCTTTATTTTGTTCTGTCAAGACTTTTTTAAAACTTTTTTTAGTTTTTTTATGTCCTGAAAAAGTGCAAAATAATAAACTAGTATTGATGTGATTTTTTATTTTTTTGAATGAACTTTACTAATTTATACTTTATTTTTTATATTTATCCTCGGTACATTTATAATATACCATAATCTAATTTCAAAGTCAATACTTTTTTGTAGAAATTTAATATTTTTTTTAGAAATTTGTTCAAGCTCATATTATTGAAAAAAATACTGTTTTTTTCATACTAAATTCCACTCATTTTCGTACTTAGTTCCAAAGGCACATATAGCTCATTTTTCCATCATAAATTGCAAATGCTCTTGCTGATACAATAGGTATATATCCTATATCTGTACTATACCTGAAATTATATTTTACATTGCTTTTACTGGTTACATTAAGGTTTTATTTAATTTAGTATATATTTCGAATAGATAGATTATATATCTACTAATATTACGTCTCCGACTCTTAGTTCTTTTACGAACAATATCGAGTCTATCCAATTATATATCTACTAAGATTACATCTTCACCAATACATTTTATATTTTGCCATTGAATTACTACTTCATTTCCTCCAGAAAATATTCCCATAAATTTATTACTTCCTGGCACTATGATACTTGTTATTGTTCCTGTTTCTAAATTGGCGCATACATCTTGAACATATCCAAGTTTTTTACCATCATTTATATTTATTACTTCTTTGTGTTTAAAATCCATCCCTTTCTGTCCCATTTTTCCTCCCAAATCTTTGTACATTACTTTTTCTATTTAATTATATGTTTGACTTTTCAAAAATTGCATTTATTTTTATTTATTAAAATTTTTAATTTGTTTTATCTTCATTTATTTAATCATATACATAAAAGTAATGCGATTTACATTGAGAAATGTTTCGTTTTATTTTCACTTATTTTATCATATACCATTGCAGATAGAAACGGAGAAATTACTAGAAAATAGCTTTATCTTCATATTTTTAAGCTTTATATAATAGCTTGTTATTGGATACTAAAATGCATCCATCACTTGTACAACCTTTTTATATGATTCACTGCATTTTTCTCTAATCTTGACACCTGTGCTTGTGATATTCCGAATTTCCTCTGCCACTTCTATTTGTGTTCTCCCCTCGAAAAATCTTTTTCTTATTATCATTTTTTCCTTTTCATTAAGTTTTTTCATTGCCTCTACTATTGTAATTGTTTCTGCCCAATAGGTATCACTATTCTTTTTGTCACTTATTTGATCTTCTATATTTATATTATCTACGTTGCTTCCGTTAACAGGTTCTTGCAAAGAAATTGGCATTTGTATAGCATCCAAACTCATTATTATTTCTTCTTTTGATACTTCTAAAATGTCTGACAGTTCTTGCACGGTTGGTTCTCTTTCTTTTTCCTTAAGGAATCTATCTTTTTCTGCTGAAATTTTATATGCTAGTTCTCTTATTGACCTGCTTACACGTATGGAGTTATTATCTCGTAAATATCTTTTTACTTCTCCTATTATCATTGGTACTGCATAGGTTGAAAATTGTACATTTTGCTCTATTTCGAAATTGTCTATTGCTTTTATTAGTCCTACACAACCAATTTGAAATAAATCATCTGCATTTTCTCCTTTGCTAAAAAATCTTCTTATTACACTTAAAACTAATCTTAAGTTTCCATTTATAAATTTTATTCTAGCCTCTTTGTCTCCTTTTTTTATTTTATCTAATAATTCATTTTTTTCTTCATTTGATAATATAGGTAGTTTTGATGTATCCACACCACATATTTCTACTTTATTAAACAAGAAAAAACCTCCCTTTTGAAAATAAGAATGTTACTGTAATTATTTCCAAAAGGGAGACTTATATTCAAAATTTTATCGACATTTTTTTCAATTACAATCTAGGCTTATAATTTATCGTTGTGATATATTCAGTAATTTTAATGCCTACTCGATAAGTTTATTCTTGTAAATCAGTATTCTATCCAGCAATTAGAGTACATAAGCAACGCTTTGCTCATAATTTACCCTGTTTTACTAAGCATTTCTTTTCTAATTTTTCCTATAATTTTCTTTTCTAATCTCGATATGTAACTTTGCGAAATTCCTAGCATATCTGCCACTTCTTTTTGTGTTTTTTCATTTCCACTAACAAAGCCAAATCGCAATTCCATTATATTTCTTTCTCTATTACTTAATTTTTTTATTGATGCTCTTAGTAGATTTTTATCCACTTCTTCCTCTAATCTTCTTGAAGTTATATCTGCATCTGTTCCTAATATGTCTGAAAGTAGTAATTCATTTCCGTCACCATCTTGGTTAAGTGGTTCGTCAATAGATATTTCTCCTTTTAATCTATTGCTTCTTCTAAGATACATAAGTATTTCGTTTTCTATGCATCTTGACGCATATGTAGCAAGTTTAATATTTTTGTTAGTATTAAATGTATTTATAGCTTTCATTAAACCAATGGTACCTATAGAAATTAAATCTTCTATCCCTACTCCTGTATTCTCAAATTTTTTTGCTATATATACAACTAGTCTTAGGTTTCTTTCTACCAATATTTTTCTTACAGATTCATCTCCGTTTGATAATTTTTCCAATATTTCCTCTTCTTCATTTGGTTCAAGTGGCGGAGGCAATGTTTGGCTTCCTCCTATATAATATATTGGAAGATTTTCTATTTCATCATCTCCAATGTATTTTACATACAATGTACTGATGCTATTTTTTAATAATTGTAAAAAATTCATATTTTAAATTTCATTCCTTTCTTGCTTTGCTTAAAGGTACGCATAGTTATAAAAGAAATTTCTTTCAAACTAACCTCGTTTAATATATTTACAATCATTTTATAAGTTAAATTTACATTAAAGCAAATGACTGTATAAGAAAACTTTAATGTAATTTATAATTATTTTGTTTTATTATTATTAAAATTTTAAATATTTTTTATTTTCGCAAATTTTAAATTATGCTTTAACTTTTTCGGTTCTTTCTAATATGTCTAAGCCTATAAGTCCAGAATATTTTCCAGATTTACTAAATGTTTTTTCATAAACTCCTATAATTGTTTTTTCATTTACAATTTCATCAACATCTGTAATAATTTTCACTAAGTCAGGCTTTATTCCAAGGAGCATACCATTTTGTTTGCCTACAGAGGTAAACGGAATAAATCTTATTCTTTTTCTATATTCTAGGCTTTCTGCATTTTCAAACTCACCTCCTAAAAATTTATTTGTATTATCTAGCATTTCATTAGGTAATATTTTATATAATTTATTTTTCTCTACCATTATTACTGCATCTCCACTAATTGGGTCTTTTAACATATTTCCGGTGTCTAATAGCACATTTATTTCTATTTCTTGTTCTTCTATTTTTATTATTGCTTTATATATAATTTCGTTTTTGGTAATTCTTGTTTTTACTATTTTTATAGCCACATATGTTATTACAAAGCCCGTGATACCACCAAGTAAAGCAATTTTTAATGGATATGTGCCAATATACACTCCATTTTTCATAAAAATATCTTGTGGTCTTACTATATATAATAATGCAAATGCACAACCTCCTAAAGCAAAAGATACTAAGTAAAACAATATCAGTTCTTTTATTAACCCTTTTAGCTTTTTGGGATTAAATGCTATATATGTCATACAAATTGATAAAATTATTTTAGTTATTAAGTTAGCATAAATTGGAAAGACCCCTGCATAGGCAAGTACTGCATACACAGCTCCTATTAGACTTGCAAGTAAAATTCGTATGTGTTTTACTTTTATTTTTATAATGTACGCCGTTCCAAAAAGTATAATGTAATTCATACATAAATTTTCTAAAAGCACAATATCCACGTAAATAGTCACTGTTTCCTCCATTTTTATTAAATTATAGTACTATATTAGGAAGAGTATATATTTTTTCTTTTTATTGAAGTGCTTAAGGTGGGGACCAACAAGCTTACAAACTGTTAAATGAAGCTTTAGCTGAATTTATACAGTTTGTGCGATGTTGGGGGCCGGAAATAAAAAGAAAAAATATATACTCTTCTTATATTAAAATTATTATTCATTAGATTTCGTTTTATAATTTCTCTTTTTATTGAAGCAATCCTATTGTACAACTTTTTAATCAAAAAATATGTCAGTTTGTAGGCACGAAAAAAAGAAATAATCTACTATTTTCGATTATTTCTTTTTCTCTGTTATTATTATATTTAAAAAACGACAAGGCTACCTTTATTATTTATCTTTAAGAATAAGTAACCATTTTTTATTTATATTGTAGTCTTAAGGTGGGGACCGACAATATTATTTATTCATTCCTCTCTTATTTCTTAAGAAAGATGGTATATCCAAATTGTCTGCTGAGCTTGAATTGTCTGCTGGGTTAGGTATAGAATTTATTTTCTTATCCCACGCTTTTTCTACAATATCTCCTACTGGAATACCTGAATTTAATCCTGGCTCTTTTTCAAATCCTGTTGCAATAACAGTAATAATTATATCTTCATCTAGGCTTTCGTCTATAACTGCACCAAATATAATATTAGCCTCTGGGTCTACACTGCGTTGAATGAATTCAGCAGCTGTATTTACTTCGTGTAATCCTAAGTTTGTTCCACCTGTAATATTTATTATTACTCCTCTTGCACCTTCTATTGATGTTTCAAGTAATGGGCTTTGTACTGCTTGTTTTGCTGCATCTTCTGCTCTATTTTCTCCTGACGCTCTACCAACACCCATATGAGCCATACCTGTATTTAACATTATTGTTTTTACATCTGCAAAGTCTAGGTTTACTAAACCTGGAATTGCTATTAAGTCTGATATACCTTGTACACCTTGTCTTAATACATCATCTGCCATTTTGAAAGCTTCTACTATTGATGTTTTTCTATCTATAATTTGTAGTAACTTATCATTTGGTATTACAACAAGTGTATCTACTTTTCCTTTTAGACTTTCTACACCACGTTCTGCTTGAGATAAACGTTTTTTTCCTTCAAAAGTGAATGGTTTTGTAACAACACCGATTGTTAAAATTCCCATTTCTTTAGCTGTAGCTGCTACTATAGGAGCTGCACCTGTTCCTGTTCCGCCTCCCATACCAGCTGTAACAAATACCATATCTGCTCCACGTAATGCTTCTGCTATTTCTGATTTACTTTCTTCTGCAGCTTGGGCTCCTATGTCTGGATTTGCACCTGCTCCTAAACCTCTAGTTATTTTTTCTCCTATTTGTATTTTTGATGGAGCTTTTGATAAAAGTAATGCTTGTCTATCTGTATTTACTGTTATAAATTCTACTCCTTTAATTCCAGAATCAACCATTCTGTTTACTGCATTATTTCCAGCTCCTCCAATTCCTATTACTTTAATTGTTGCTGTTCCATCCATCATTGTACTTTCATCTGTGTTATCCACGAACATAACGCTTATCCTCCTCTATTATTTTATTTTATCATTTATTTCATTATACAACAAATCTATTTTACTAATAAGTTGTAATTTTTACGAGTAAAAAAACTCTTTAATTTTTCCTAGAATACTTTGAAAAACATTTTCCTTAGATTTTGAATCTATACTACTAGATAAGTTTTTAGCAAAAGGTCTTGAAGCAATATATCTTACTAATGAGTATGCTGTTCTGTATTCTGGTCTTACTGTACTTACTAATCTTCCTGTAGATATTTTTACTGGTATATTTAATATTATTTTTCCAGCCACATCGCTTTTATTTATGCTTGTAATTCCTTGTCCAGTTAGTATTACATTGTTTATTCTTGGTTTAATTCCTTGAGCCGTTATATCTTTATTTACTAATGAAAATATTTCTTCTATTCTGGCTTCAATTATTTCTACTAATTCAGAACTTTTTATTACTTTTCTGTTTTCATCTTTACAAGTGTTTAGTAATATTTCATTATCATTATCTATAAATGATTTAAGTGCTAAACCATATTGATGTTTTAATCTGTCAGCCTCTTCTTCTGATATATTTAATACCAATGCAATATCGTTTGTAATGCTATCTCCTCCAAGTGGTATTGTATTTGTATATGTAAAAGATAATCCTTCAAACACACCAATATCTGTGTTACCAGCCCCTATATCTAGTAACATTACATTATCATTTAGCTCATTACCATCTAATACCAAACTTCTTTCTGCAAGTGTTACAGGTACTAGTCCGTCTATGTCTATATCTGCCTTTCTAAAAATATTAGACAATTGCTTCATATATTCTCTGTTTGCTAAAACCACTTGTGCTTTTACTGTAAAGCTAGAACTTAGGCTTCCTACTGGATCTTGAACTACTTTTCCATTATCTAGTATGAATTCATCTGTTACAATATCTATAATTTGCATTCCTTCTGGCATATCTATGTCTTTTACTTGTGATATTGCACTACTAACATCTTTTCCTGAAATTCCGGCATATTTATCTTTTGCTTCTTTGGTAATACTGTTTTGTACTATTGTAACATATTTTCCAGGTATTGTTAGATATGTTGAGTTTATTTCCATTTCAAGTTCTGATTCTGCTTCTTTAATTAGTTTTGATACTGCTGTTACAACTTCATTTTCATCTACTATTTTACTTTTCTTTATACCACTACACTTACAACTTGTTGTGCATAGGACCTCTATTTGGTTAAAGTTATTAACTTCGCCGATAACTAAGCTTACCTTTGAAGTTCCAATGTCCATTCCTACGATAATATCTCCTATAGCCAAGGCACATTCCTCCATTTTTTTCTGCTCTTATTTGTTCATTAGAATATTACATTTTAAAAAAAATGTCAATAGAATTTGTAATAATTTTGTAATATTCTTGTAATAATTTTGAAACATTGTACTAAAAATAAGACTATTTGAATTTTTATAAAATTTTATCTATTTTTTTGTCATTTCTTTTGCTTCTACTTTTTTGTTTTTTTGTCTCTTTTCAGTCCATTTATCTAAATAATATCTTCTAATTATAGCTAGGTTATTAAACATTCTGCCTACAAATACTACTATTGCTGCTAAGTATATATCAACATTTAATTTTTGTCCAAGATATGTTAATAGTATTGAAAGAATAGCATTTCCAAAAAAACCTGATACAAAGATTTTTAAGTCAAAATTTTTCTTTAATGTTGATGCGATTCCTCCAAATACAGAATCTAGGGCTGCAATAATAGCTATAGCCAAATATCCTGAATATGAATATGATATCATTGGCATATTTACTCCAATTAGTGCACCTACTATACATCCTAATATTATTGCAATAAAAATCATAATAACCTCCTATTTTACTCACTAACAACTTCTTGCATATATTCTACTTCTAGCTCTCCATTATATTTTGGTATTTCCACTTTATTTTCTACTTTTAAGCTTACATTTATGTCTGTAACAGTATCTACAAAGCCACTACCTTTTAATTGTAATATGGTAGATATATAATCCTTATCTCCAATTGCTTTTACCACATAAGGACCTTGTATTCTTTGCAAATTAACTAATATGTATGTATCTACATCCACTATGTCAGTCATTGCTAAAACCCTTACACCATTTATAGATATAGCCTCTGCTCCTGCATACCTTAGTTCGTTTACCAAATCGATTAAATGGCTTGCATACACTCTACTATAAGTTCCATCACTTAATGTAACTACAACTCCCTCACCGTATACATCTGTTTTGCCAACTAAAATATTAGATTCTGTTAACTCTTCATCTACTAGCTCTGCAGCAGCTTCGTTGTCCTCAATAGTTTTATTATACTCTTCTATTCTTTCGTTTGTATCTGCTAGTTGTGTAGATACTTCTTCATATCTTGTTTTCCAGTCAGATAATAAAGACCTTAATTCTGATTCTCTCATATTTTCGATTTCTGTTATATCTGTTTGTTCTACTGTTCTAAATTGCATAAGCATAACACTTACTAATACGATACATACAATAAATACTACAACAGTAACTGCTGTTATATCTGCTCTAATTTTAAACTTTTTCACTTGCTCACACTCCTATTTGTCCTCTTTCATATATTTATATGTTATAGAACCTGCATATTTTTGTATTGTAATATCATCTACTCTTGTTACTTCAGCTGTGTTGCCATACTCTCTTATAATGTCCAAACAAGAACCTGCTCTTGTTAAAGCACCATAAAGCAAGCTTTGTGAGCCGATTGCTCTTATATGAAATGGTGAGCCTACTCTTTCTCCATTTATTTTAATTATATTTCCCTCACACGTAATTGCTGAAGTATTAACCAGTCTTTGCCCATTTATTTCTATTGCTTCTGCTCCTGCATTTTTTAGTTCGTTTACTACATCTTGAATATCTCCAAAATGAATAATTTGATAAGATGGGTTTATACTATTTGCATTTTTTGCATCTTCTAGGTAAACTTCTACACCATCACCTTTTACATCTGTATTTCCAAGCAAAATATTATTTTCTCTAAGTTCTTGCTCTTTTGCTTCTGAAGTACTGTCATTTTGTGTAGCTTCTTGTCTTATTTTCTCTAGCTCTTTTTGGGCATTTTCCAATTCTCTATATGCATTATCATATTTTTCTTTCATTTTTAGAACTTCATCTCTTAATCCATTATCAGATAAAGTTTGTGATACAGTTGAACTTGCCGAGCTCATTGTTCTTAGTTGAACACATATTGCAATTGTTAGTAAAAAACACATTACTCCTAAAGTAATAGCTATTTGTTTTTTGTTCAAATATATCATCCCTCCTTAAACCTTAACCTTTTCTCTAAAATAAGGCTCTTCCACATTCAAGTTTACATTCAAATATATAGTTCCTTCGTTTTTTTCTTCGTCTTTTAATATTTTATTTATCCATAATATTTTTGTACTTAAGTCTGATACATCTCCTAAATATATTTTCTTTTTTTCTGAAGATATATCTAGTATATAATTGTTTTTGTCTGAAATATCAATTTGAGTAATCAATTCAGCTAGTTTATTATCTCCACTTGATGCAGCTTCCATTATTTTTAGCACATCATTTAATTTTTCTAAGTCTGTTTCATTTAACCTATTGCCTTCTACAATTTCCTCTGCTGGTGTATTATATCCTATTATTACAGGAACTGCAAGTTTTTTACTTGTAATTTCTAAAATATATCCTTGGTTATTTATATATACATAAGCATTTCCAAGAGTTAGCATATATGTTGCAACTCTTTCTTGTACACTTATTTCTATTTTATCTGGTATTTTTCTACTTATTTGCACTTTATCTATGTAAGCATTTTGCTTTATTGCATCTTTTATATCGCTTGTCCAAAAACTGAATATGTTTTGATTTATGCTAAGACCAGATAAACTTATAATTGTATCTGAGGAAATTTTTGAATTGCCATAAACTTCTATATTTTTTATATTAAATATTGGCGATAGCAGTGTATATACAATTCCTCCAATTATAATTGCAAGTAGTGTTAAGTATTTTATAACTCGCAAAACCCTTTTTCTTTTTCTTCTTGCCATTTCTTGCTTTTTTGTTAATTTTTTTGGCTCACGTTTAACATTTTTTGGACTAACTTTATTTTTTTTGTTACCTTTTTTATTGTTTTGCCTATTCTCTTCCTCTTCTTCCTCGTAGTTTCTCATATATTTAGATTTTATTATAACACCAGAATCATCGTCATCTATATTTTTGGTTTTAGAATTACTTTTAATTTTTTCTTGTTTTTTAGTAGTTTTTACCTTTTTCTTAGATTTTTTTGTTTTTTTATTTACTACCTTTGGTTCATCTATTCTTTTTAATCCTATAACAATTTCTTCATCAAAACTAAATTTGTCATCTTTTGTATTTGTTTCTGTATTTTCTACTTTTGCTTTTTTTGATTTTAATTTACTTTTGGTTGGTCTTGGTTTTTCGTGTTTACTTTTTTCTTTAGCTACTCTTGGCATTTGCTCACCTTCTTTTTTGTATATTTCTCTATCTGTCAATTTTTAGGCATAACATTACTAATCTTCTTTTAGTATAATATTTGCGCCTAAATTTCTTAGTTTTTTATCTAAATTTTCATATCCTCTTAATATATATTCAATATTTGTTATTTCAGTTTTACCTTTTGCTACCAGTCCAGCTGTTACTAAAGCTGCTCCACCTCTTAGGTCTGTACTCATAACTTTAGTTCCTGTTAATTTTCTAACACCTTTTATTACTGCTGTTTTTCCTTCAACTGTAATTTTTGCGCCCATTTTCTTTAACTCTGACATATATTTGTATCTATTTTCAAATATATTTTCAACTAAAATTGATGTGCCTCTTGATACAGTTAACATACTCGCAAATACAGATTGCATATCTGTTGGAAAACCTGGATAGGGCATTGTTTTTAGATCTACTGCTTTTAATCTTTTAGGTGCTTCTAAAAAAATAGTCCTTTTTTCTTTTTTTATTTTACAGCCACACTCTTCTAATTTGTTTAGAACTGGACTAATATGGTCTGGTATAACATTATTTAATTTTATTTTACCACCTGTAATTGCAGTCATACATAAAAGGCTTCCTGCTTCTATTCTATCTGGCATAACATTATAACTAATATCTTTTAATTTTTTTACTCCTGTTATTTTTATGTTGCTGGTTCCGGCGCCCTCTATTTTTGCTCCCATTTTATTTAAGCAGGTAGCCAAATCAGCTATTTCTGGCTCCATTGCTGCATTTGTAATATTGGTTATTCCCTCTGCATACACAGATGCTAATATTATATTTTCAGTTGCTCCTACGCTTGGAAAATCCAAGTCAATATTAGCCCCTATTATTTTATCACATTTACATACAATAAATCCAGCATTTTCCAAAATATTTATGCCTAATTTTTGAAAACTTTTTAAGTGGAGGTCAATTGGTCTTGCTCCAATGTCACATCCACCCGGATATGAAAACGTTACTTCCTTGAATCTGCCTAGGATTGCGCCTGCTAAAATAACCGTTGAACGCATTTGATGCATTAAATGCTCTGGTATTTCTTTTTTTATAATATTTTTTGAATCTATTTCTATTTTGTCTTTAGTTTTTTTGACCACACATCCTAAAAATTTTAATATTTCTTGCGTTATTTTTGTATCTCTTATATTTGGAACATTATATAATTTGGTTGTTCCTTCATTTAAAATTGTTGCTGCTAATATTGGAAGTGATGCATTTTTGGACCCTGATACATATTCTTCTCCCTCTAACCTTTTTCCTCCCTCAACTATGTAACTTAGCATCTTTTTCACCCTTTCTTACTTATGTTTTTTTGATATATTTTATGTTTTCTTAACATAAAAGGTGAATAAGATAACTATAAAAGCAGGGGAAAACTAGAATTTTCTAAGTTCCCCCCTGCTATATTACGTTATTTCTGCTTCACCAGAATAGGCACCGAATCGCAGATTTGAATGCGATTCAAGTAACCACACTCGAATACCTCTGTCATTGGCACTCTTCCACCATCACTGGTGCAGTTACCGATGTAGGCTAGAGTGTTCTTCCACTCCACAACTTTGTACCACTCGGCATCTTCTTCTACATCGCACATCCTGTGCCAGTCATTTTCAGTCTTGATTTGAGTTGCCCACCAAAGGGCAACCTCAATCCAGTTTGCAACTCTCGAGTTCTGCCTCTTGGCGAAGTCTTTCATTTCTCTGAAAGATTTCGCCTTCCATCTTTTTTCAGGAATCTGTATTTCAAAATTCCTATACTTTTCGTTTTTCTTGGCTATTGCAATAGCCTCGTTTATAGTCCGTCTTGTTTCCTCCTGTCTTTGATTTCCTCTAGCTTGCTTGAACAGCTCTTCGCTGATTTCAGTAAAATTTACCGAAATCCATTTCCCTTCAATTCTGTTTTTTTCTTTCTCGTGCGTAGCTTCTTTCGTCGAAAGATACTCCGACACTATTTTTGTTAATGCGTCCTCCGAGAAGGACATTTCGTGGCCATTTACAAATAACGTAATCCTCATACTGTCTATCCTCCTGCTGTTTTTTATACTAAAGCAAGTCGCTTTATACAAATAATTTTACCACAGTTTTACATAATTTGCAAATTCTTACCACTTCACTACAAGTTTATTTACTTTTGAGTTTATATAGTTTTCTAGTTTTTCCATAAACACATCAGGCTTTATTTCTTTTTTTGCTACCATATCAAGCCCTTTTTCCCAACTAGCTGTAAGTTTTGGGTTAAGCATATCTGGCATAGAGCTATTTACCACATCATATATGACCTCGCCTTTTTTTGTCGGAGTAATTATTTGTGTTTTTGTATTTATTGCTATGTAGCCTATTCTTTCTAGTTTTTTCATTATTTCCGCCCTAGTTGCACTTGTACCAATTCCTGCACCTTTTATTTGTTCTCTTAATTCTTCGTCTTCTATGAGTTTTCCTGCGTTTTCCATTGCAAGTATTATAGAGCCAGAGTTATACCTTGATGGTGGAGTAGTTTCTGATGTTTTTATTTCAAAATTTACCACTTTTATTTCTTGTCCTTTTTTTAGTGTATTCAAAATTTCTAAATCAGCTTCTTCATTACCATCTTTGAGGTTCTGGTTATCTGCACTATTTGGCTCTTTTTTTACTGCATTATTCACATTTTGTGCATTTTTCTCTGCCGAAGATTTTCTATCTTTTAGTACCTCTAAATACCCTAGTTTTGCACATACTTTTCCACTAGCATTAAATTCTTCATTTTCTATATTTATTGTTACAGAAATTTTGTTAAACTCAGCTGGTGGGTAAAATATTGCTAAAAACCTTTTTGTTATAACTTTATATACTTGTTTTTGTAAATCTGGTAGTTTATCAAAATTTTCATATCCTTGCCCTGTTGGTATTATTGCATAGTGGTCTGTTATTTTGCTATCGTTCACATATTTTGTTTTGGTAAGGTCTGTTTTATATTTTTCTTCTGCCATTTGTTTTATATATCCTTGTACTTCATCATCCTTATACCCTTTTGCAATTCCATTTAAGTTTTTAGATATTACTTTTGCAATAGCTGTAGAAAGTACCCTGGCGTCGGTTCTAGGATAAGTCACCAATTTTTTTTCATATAATTCTTGTATTATTTCCAAAGTTTGGTCCGGTTTAATTTTAAATCGTTTTGTACATTCATTTTGTATTTCTGCCAAATTAAATAAAAGTGGTGCATTTTCTTTTGTTTTGCTTTTTTTAACTTCGGTAATTATAGCTTTTTTGTTTTGAAGTGATACTATAAAAGCTTTAGCATCACTTTCTTTTTTAAAACCAGATTCATTGTATAATTTAGGTGATTCATACATTACTGACTTTTCATTTACTTTCCATTCTGCTTTTAAAGGTTTTTCTGCATCTCCAAATAATCCAACAATTTTATAATATGGTGTTTTAACAAAATTTCTTATTTCGCGTTCTCTTGAAACAATCATACCGAGTACACAAGTCATAACTCTTCCTACAGAAATGCAAATTTTATCCTCGTCTAGCTCCTTTGCTACTCTTCTGCCATAAATTATAGACAATAATCTTGAAAAATTTATACCTATAAGATAATCCTCTTTAGCCCTTAAATATGCAGAATCTGATAAGCTATCATACTCGGATAAATCTTTTGCCTCTTCTATTCCTCTTTTTATTTCCTCTTCTGTTTGCGAATCTATCCATACTCTTTTTCTATGTTCTTTTTTTATTCCAATTTGATTTTCTACTAACCTAAAAATATATTCTCCTTCACGTCCAGAGTCAGTTGCAACATAAACAGAATCCACATCTTCTCTTGATAGCAGATTCTTTATTATATTGTATTGTTTTTGTACATTTGAAATAACTTCGTATTTATATTCTTTAGGCATAAAAGGAATAGTATCTAGTCTCCAAAATTTAAGCTTTTCATCATAAACTTCTGGATAAGACATTGTAACTAAGTGACCTACACACCAAGTTACTATCCAATTTTCAGATTCTAAATACCCATCTTTTCTTTGTCCATTTATTTTTAATACTTTTGCGAACTCCATTGCAACTGAAGGTTTTTCTGTTATAAGTAATTTTTTTGGCATTTTTCCCTCTACTCTTTTAATTATTTTATATTGCAGTTACACAATTTTTTATTATTAACGGAGCTCAATTTTCTTGAGCTCCAATAATTTTCTTGCATTATTCAAATAATATTATATCCATTTTAGAAGTATACTCTCCATTTCCATAAGCATATACTATATATAATCTTCCCTCTGGTCCTAAGAAATATCCATTTGCATTATCTACTGTATATATATCACTAGTTAAATCTCTTATATATACTTGATTATACCCCATATTTTGTAATGCTTGGTCCTCTGCATCTGCTTCTGTTACTACTTCTTTTATTTTTTGGTTTACTTCGTCTTTATTTAGTTGTTTTTGTGTAATTAAGTCAATAAGCGATGCTTCTGCGTTTGTAGCTAAGTTATAATTATATGTTTGAATTATTATTCTTTGAGCTGATTTACTTTCTTTAAGTGTAGACCTAATTACTACAGATAGTATATTTCCATTTACATAAGCTGAATAATCAATACTATATATTGACTTATTGCTTGGGTCCGTATTTTGCAATACATTATTTGCTTTATCTACAAAGATAGTTTGAGTAGTATTATTTAACTTTGTTGCTAAGTCACTTTTTATGTTTATAATAGGAATATGAATATTTACCTCATAATTATCTGTCATTTCTAATTTTTCATATATTGTATAAACTATATCATTATCTCCATTTATTTTAGAAATTCCTGTAGTATCAAAATTTCCTAAATTTAAAGTGTTAGTAAAAATTTTATCAAACTCATCTTTTATTTCTACTTGCGATTTGTCTTGCTCTGTAACTGTATTTTGGTTCTCTGCAGATAAATCTAGCCCTCCATAATCTTTGTCAATAAACTGAGCATAAATTCCTGCTAAAATTGCAAGTACACAAAAAACTCCGATTAAAATATACATTATATTAGGATTCTTCATTTTTCCCCTTCTCCTACTTTTTTTATTTATAGTATACAACATTGATATAAAAATTTCAATTATTATTAAAATACTTTTCTATATAATGTTTTCTTTATCTAGGAACTATGTATGTTTTAAATATATATTACCTAAAGTCAAATTTTGTGCTTATTCAATTGACTTTCGCACCATTTTAATGTATTATATAATATGTACAAATAGCAAAATTTTAATGAGTATAAACTCGATTGGAGGTTTTTATATAATGTTATGTTCAGACTGTAAGAAGAATAATGCAGTTGTTTTCGTTAACAAAAAAGGTGAAGACGGAAAGAACACTTTAGAGGGCTATTGTTATGATTGTGCCAAAAAAAGAGGCATAAATCCAATAGATAGCTTAATGAAGCAAGCTAACCTCTCTGAAGATGATTTAAATAATATGACTGAGCAATTTGAATCTATGTTTAAAGATATGTCTGAAAATATGAACTTTGGAGATATTCAAGAAGAAAGTGATGATTCATACAATCCTGAAGAATCAAATAATGAAATGCAATTTGGTGCTATTCCTTTAGGTTCTATATTTTCAAATATGTTTGGTGCAGGTAATTCAAACGAAGATTCAAGTTCTACAGATTCAAATTCTTCTAGTAAGAAAAAGGTTAAAGTAGATAAAAAAGCTAGTAAAAAGAAAAAAGCACTAGATACATTTGGTACTAACTTAACACTAAAGGCCAAGAAGAATGAACTTGATGCAGTTATTGGTAGAGATAAGGAAATTCAAAGGATTATCCAAATTTTAAATAGACGTTCTAAAAATAATCCTTGCTTAATAGGTGAACCAGGAGTTGGTAAAACTGCTATTGCACAAGGGTTAGCAATAAGGATTGCGAATGGTAAAGTACCAGCTAAGCTTTTAAATAAGGAAGTATATTTACTAGATATGACTGCAATTATTGCAGGTACACAATTTAGAGGGCAATTTGAATCAAGAATGAAGTCTATTATAGATGAATGTAAATCTTTAGGCAATATTATATTAGTAATTGATGAAATTCATAATATTATAGGAGCTGGTGATGCAGAACACTCTATGAATGCAGCAAATATTTTAAAGCCATCACTTGCAAATGGTGAAATTCAATTAGTTGGTACTACTACTTTAAAAGAGTATAGAAAGTACATAGAAAAAGATACTGCCCTAGAAAGAAGATTTCAACCAGTTATAGTTGCTGAACCATCTATAGATGACTCAATAAATATTCTTGATGGAATAAAAAAATATTACGAAGATTATCATAAAGTAAAAATTTCTACAGATGTTATAAGGCAAGCAGTAATAATGTCTGAAAAATACATACACGACAGATTTTTACCAGATAAAGCTATTGACATACTAGATGAAGCTTGTTCAAGAATAAACTTAGATAATAAAGAATTATATGAATTAGAAGTTTTAAAAAATGATTTAGCTAAAGTTCAAGAAGAAAAAGAAGAAGCTGCTCAGGCCGATTCTACAGAAGATTATCAAAAGGCTGCAGAGCTAAAAACTAAAGAATGTGCTATTACAGAAAAAATAGATAAAATTTCTAAGGAAATGAAACCTAGAGAATTAACAGTTCAAGATATTGCTGAAGTTATTGAGAACTGGACAAAAATACCTGTTAAAAAAATAACAGAAGCAGAGACTCAAAAATTGTTAAATCTAGAAGCTAATCTTCATAAAAGAATAATTGGTCAAAACGAAGCTGTAGAGGCGGTATCAAGAGCAATTAGAAGAAATAGAGCCGGTTTAAAAAGTACCAAAAGACCACCATCTTTTATATTTGTTGGACCTACTGGTGTTGGTAAAACAGAACTTGCAAAAGCATTATCTTACGAAATGTTTGGAAGCGAAGATTCTATTATAAGAATAGATATGTCTGAATATATGGAAAGTCACTCTACATCTAAACTTATTGGCTCTCCTCCAGGATATGTTGGATATGATGATGCAGGTCAACTTACTGAAAAAGTTAAAAGGAACCCTTATTCAATAATTCTTTTGGATGAAATTGAAAAAGCCCATCCTGACGTATTTAATATTTTACTTCAAGTATTAGATGACGGTAGACTTACAGATTCGCAAGGCAATACAGTAAGTTTTGAGAATACTATAATAATTATGACATCAAATGCAGGTTCTAACTTAAATACAAATTCAATAGGTTTTGGTGGTGGACAGGTAAATAATAATGCTATTCAAAATGCTTTAAAAGAAACTTTTAGACCTGAATTTTTAAACAGAGTAGATGAAATTGTAATATTTAACAGTCTATCAATAGACGAACTAATGCAAATTGTAGACCTAATGCTAAATGATACTAGAAAAGCATTACAAGATAAAAATATTACGCTAGAAGTAACAGGATCAGCAAAAAAATATTTACTAGATAAAGGCACTGATACCAAGTATGGCGCTCGTCCACTAAGAAGAGCAATACAAAGATATGTTGAAGATGAGCTTTCAGATAGAATTTTACGCTCAGAGTTAACAAACGGAAACACTGTAAAAATAGATTTAGAAAATAATGAATTAAGTTTTGAAATTTTAAAATAAGGAGCAAAATATATGTTAAAAAATATACCTAACGCACTTACAATATTAAGATTTATTTTAATTCCACCCATAGTATACTATATACTTACTGGCCAATATATAGCAGGTTTTATAGTATTAACAATTTCTGGCTTAACCGATATTTTAGATGGATGCATAGCAAGAAAATTTAACTTTATAACAAACTTTGGAAAACTAATTGACCCACTAGCAGACAAAGCTACGCAAATTGCCGTACTTGCCTCACTTACATTTAAAGGAATAGTCCCACTTTGGATACTTATGATTGTTTTTATAAAAGAAATAGTTATGGTAGCTGGAGCTTCATTCCTTTATGGTAAAAAGCTAGTTGTATCAAGTAGATGGTATGGAAAATTAGCAACGGTATTATTTTATTTAGCAATAGTATGTTCATTATTTATTGAATATTGGAATACTACAATAAAACCAGAAGCTCCTTTATTTGGATTTGATGATTACATTTATTACTTAGCAATAGCTACAACAATATTCTCATTGATAATGTACTTTAAACAATTTTATCAAGATGGATATTTGAAGAAAGAAAATTTAAAAATTTAATCTTTTTCAGCAAAACAGGTCGGGCCTGTTTTGTAAAAAGATTAACATAATTTTAAAAACTAGTATATATTTTTTATTTGTGGCTTCGGCCCCCAACTGCGTACAAACTGTACTAATTCCACTAACGTGTAATTAACAGTTTGTAAACTTGTCGGTCCCTACCTTAAGCACTTCGCTACAAAGAAAAAATATATACTAGTTTTTTTAAGCTTCTAAGTTATGTCGACTTTTTTACAAGATTGGCCCGGCCCCTTTTGCTGAAAATTTGCCGAAAGTTGCCAAAAGTTAGCAATCCTACTCATAATCTTCTAAAAATTCCACCAATTTTGTGTGGCCTATTATTTCTACACCTGCTTTTAGTTTTTGCAAATCAGCCTCTGGTAAATACTGTGTTACTATTTCAGTGTCTTCTTTTAATGTTTTTACTCCATATTGGTCTGTTGTATATATTCCTATAACACCATTATGTTCTTGCACAAAATAATGCTCGCCACAATTTCCACTTACCGTTTTATATAAAGTAATTTGAGTTGGTGTATATTCCTCTACTTTCCAGTCTGAATATTGCTTTTCTACCTCTTCTTCTGTTTTGTTTACTAATGTTTCTGGTACATCAACTGTTTTTCGTATGAGGTGGTCGCACCCCTCATAATACACCTTTTCTATTATTATAGCATTGGGAGATACTGTATTTTCTTTTGCTATAGTTTCTATGCTATTGGCTTTACTATTTTCTATGTTAGAAGCTATATTTTCGTCTGCCAATTCCTTATCGCTTATTATATCTATTCCCTCTGTATCCCCTTTACTATTTGACGAATAAATAGCAAGCCCTATTCCTGTTGCTAACCCCAATATTATTGCAATAATAATACATACAATCCACTTTTTATCCATACAATCACCTATTTCTTTTTTGGTATTATTATGGGTAATTTTAGGAATTTTATACAATTTTTGCTTTTATTTTATAAGTATGTAAGTTTTATTATATATACGTTTTATACTTTTTCAGCACAAGCTTTGAATAATCAGATTTACAAACACTAAATCAAGTTTTAGCTAATTTTATTTTTTATAAAACTATTTATTTTAACATTCCCTCTATTTCCAATTACTATGCTTATTTCTCCCATTTGGTCTGTTCTATATATGTGCGCCCCAAGGTCTTTTATGCGCTTTAAAACTGCATCATTTGGATGCCCAAAATTATTATTTTCGCCTACTCCTATAAGTGCTATTTTAGGCTTTACTAGTTCTAAAATATTTAGTGTACTAGAAGTTTTAGAGCCGTGATGTGCCACTTTTATTATATCTGCTTGTAATTTGTTTGTACTTTTATATAATTCACACAATCTATTTTCTGCAATTTCCTCTATGTCTCCTGTAAATAACATTTTGAAATTGTTTGAAACAAATTTTGCAACTATTGAATTGTTGTTTAAAATATTGTCATTTATTAGTTCCTCTTCCGGAAATAATATTTCAAAATATGATGAATTATCTATTTTTATATTATCTCCTTTCTTTACAAGGATTATATTAGTTTTATTTTTACTACCTCTGATATTACTTTGCAATATTTCGATAAATTTTTTTAAATTTTCTGAGCTTTCTCCTTGCTTTGAAATAATTATATTATCTACTCTCAAATTTTCCATTATATAAAATAGCCCTCCTATGTGGTCACTATCAAAATGAGAAATCATCATATAATCAATTTTGGTTATACCTCTATCAAGCAAATAAGGAAGTAAAGTACTCTTTCCTACATCAAAGCTACCAAATTCGCTTCCTCCACCATCTATCAAAACGTTTTTTCTGCCCGATGTTTGAATAAGAGTACAATCGCCTTGCCCTACATCGACAAAATATATTTTTATGTTTTTATCTGTAACATATATTATGCTATTTACTAAAATAGTGAATAATATGGCTATTACTAGTATATTTTTTCTTTGCTTTTTTGCTTTTATTGCATATAATCTAAAAATTGCTTTTTTTCTAATAATTTGTTTTATTGCTTGCATATTAAATAAAATGTAAATTATTAAATAATATATTACACACATATAAATGCTAGGCGTTTTTATATAAATTGACGCACCTGGAATTTTTGATGAAATTTCTGCTATTTTTAGCAAAACTGTTAGGAGTAAATTTAGTGCTATTCCTAAAAATTGGGCTAGTATTGGAAAAATTATTGATATAAAATATACTATGAAACCAAATATTGTAACTACTTCCATAACAGGACCTGCCAATATGTTTGATATCCAAAATGTAAATGAAATAGTACTAAACATATATGCCATTATTGGAATAATTACTATGTTTGCAGAAAGAGTTAAACTTAGAGAAGAAATTACATATAAAATAATTTTTTCTATGATTGATTTTACAAAGAAAATTTTACTATTATTATTTTGTTCTATATTAAGTAAATTAGGATTTATTTTATTTACGATTATACTGATTCCGTTTGAAATTTTTTTAGAGAAGAGTATTATTCCTATTGTTCCGGCATATGAGAGCAAAAAGCCTGCATCTACCAAAAGATACGGATTGTAAATTAAAATTATAATAGAAGATATTCCAAGGTTATTTATTGTGTCTGATTTTCTATGTAAAATGCTTGCCAGCAGTGTTATAATTCCCATAATACTTGCTCGCAATACTGATGCAGTAAAACCTGTTAGCACTGTGAAGAATAGCAAAAAGAAAATTGTTATAATTAAAGAAAACTTACGATTTGTTTTACTAAGAATAGTGGTTAATGCTACTATTATGTACGTAATGTGAGAGCCTGATACTGCAAGCATATGTGTTAAATTGCTTTTTTTAAAGTTATCCTCTGTTATGTCAGATATTTTTTCTCTATCACCAATTAAAATTCCAACACATAATGCACTTTGCTCTTCATCAAGTATATTAAACATATTTTCTTTTATATTATTCTGTACATAATTTACAATATTACTAGCGACATTTATTTTATTTGTTGCTATAATTTCATATTTTTCACAATCTATAGTTCCATAAATATTTCTGCTTTTTAGATATTGCCTATAGTCAAACCCTTTATAATTACGAGCTGTATTAGGCTCTTCATATGTTCCGGTAATTTCTACAATATTACCAAACTTTGGTGCATCTTTTTTTATTTTATTTTTCTTTATGTTTAGCATTAGTTGTATACTTTTTTCCAGCTTTTTTCCGTTTATTTCACTAACCGTAACTGTATACGTATATTTATATTCTTTTTCGTTAGCATTTGAAGTTATAAGTGCCTTTATAGTAACTTCTTCCGGTATTTTAGAAGATATGCCGTTATAATTATTTTCTAAAATGTGTATTTGCATAATTCCTACGACACTTATGCACACATATATAACACATTTTCTTACGTCCGAGGTTATTGCATACATTATTATGCACACTATTACTAACACTATACTTAATAAAGCTATACTTATTTGTAAGTATAGCCCCACCAATATTCCTATCATATAAAAAATAGAGGCAATACAGATTGGTCTATTCATTTTAACCCTTTCTAAGCCCCCTATTTTTATTCTGTTATATTATTTAAATCACTCTTCTTGCAGAACAATACCTAGTATTATAATACTCTCCTGGAAGCAAGCTATTTATTTTTACACAATAGCCTGACCCAGATGACGCGTGAATAAAATCTCCATCTCCTATATATATTCCACAATGTCCTATTTCGTCCATTGTTTCATAATCTAGGAAAAATACTAAATCTCCAACTTCTAAATTTTCTAGTAAACTTGTTTTTGAATTTTTATTTGCTTCTACTGCTTTGCCTAATTTAGATTGCATTTGAGCACCGTGGCCCATAGAAATTCCGAAGTGGTCAAATACATACATTGTAAAGCCTGAGCAATCAAAACCACTAGAACTTGCTCCTCCATATACATATGGAACACCTAGAAATTTTTTAGCATAGCTTACTATTTCACTTCCTAATTTACTAGTATTGCTTGCTACTTTGTTAGAGTCACTACTATTTTCAGTTGTTTTGTCACTGTTTGCTTTTCTATCTAAGCTTCCTCTACTAGTTGTTTGCGTTCTTTCTCTTGATAAAGCACTTTTTATTACATAAGCCTCGCCCTCGCTAGTATCCACTTTATACCAATCGCCCTCTTCGCCAACTACCTTTAGTGCTGTATTCTCTTCTACAGTCATTATTATATCAGCAGTTGTGCTAGGTTCTTTTCTTATATTTACATAGTCTTCTGTATACATTGTTTTTTCTTCAAAGCTTGTTTCACTATCTTTACTATCATCATTAGTTTTATCACTGCTATTCTCATCATCTTTACCATCATCTTGGTTGTCGTCTGTTCCCTTGTCACTATTTTTGTCATTATCTTTGCTATTATTTTCTTTAACTTCTGTTACTGTAATAGCATCACTTCTAACCCATCCAGACACCTCATCTGCTTGGATATATACCCAGTTTTTCATTACAGTTATAACCATTACTTCCTCATTTGCTTTTATGCTAGCAATATTGCTAGAACTTATAAGTGGCACTATTTTTACATTAGTATTTTTATTTATTTTACCCTCTAATTTTACCACATCACTACTATTTGGAGCATCACCTGAAGAATTATCTGAAGTAGCATTGTCTGAGGTAGTGTTATCTGAAGTAGTATCTTTTGAAGTAGAATTATCTGAAACTGTATTTTCGGAATCTACTGAGTTTTGATTATTAGCATCAGTGTTTGTATCCTTACCATCACTTTGGCTATTACTTTCCCCTTCATCATCAGAATTATCGCTATTTGTTTTATCAACCAATTCTGCATATTCTTTGCTTATATAACCTGTATAATCTCCATATTTAACTTCGTACCAGTCTCCCTCTTCAGAAATAACTTCACATTCTTCTCCTATAGAAATTAGTGCTACTATATTAGAATCTGTTGAAGGCTTTTCTCTTAAGTTTAATGTTTCTGTTGTAACTCTAACAGTATCTGCTTTTGCAATATTAGTAAATAGAATTACAAATGCTAAAATGCTTACAATTATATAAAATATTTTCCTTATTATAGCCATATTTTTTCCTCCTAAAATACGAGTATAGTATATAATCAATTAGGCAAAAAGTCAAGACTTCAAACATCTATTGTAACTCGAATTTCATACAAAATCTTATTCTTATTTAACTCATGCTGAATAATCTATTTAATGTTACTTTTTCTTGTTGAGTTTCAGATTGCATCATATAATTTAATGACTTAGGTATTCTGATAACAAATTTTCTACTATAGTTTTGAAATATTTTAGATTTTTAGTTAAATGTAATGACAAAAGTGATAAAAGAAAAAAGGGATTATAATTTTCTTATAACCCCTTAAAATAATTATATATTATTATTCAATAACTTCTGAAACAACTCCTGAACCTACTGTCCTTCCACCCTCACGGATAGCGAATCTTAGTCCTTTTTCAATAGCGATTGGTGTAATAAGTTCAACTGTCATATCTACGTTATCTCCTGGCATAACCATTTCTGTTCCAGCTGGTAAATCAATAACACCTGTAACGTCTGTTGTTCTGAAATAGAATTGTGGTCTATATCCATTGAAGAATGGTGTATGACGTCCACCTTCTTCTTTTGTTAGAACGTAAACTTGTGCTTTGAATTTTGTATGTGGATGTATTGTTCCTGGTTTTGCTAAAACTTGACCTCTTTCGATGTCTTTTCTATCAATACCTCTTAATAATACACCTATGTTATCTCCAGCTTCTGCTTGGTCTAGTAATTTTCTGAACATTTCTACACCAGTAACAACTGTTTTTCTAGCTTCTTTAGAAAGACCAACTATTTCAACTTCGTCTTGAAGTTTAACTGTTCCTCTTTCTACTCTACCTGTAGCAACTGTTCCTCTACCTGTAATTGTGAATACGTCTTCAACAGGCATTAAGAATGGTTGGTCTACTGGTCTTTCTGGAGTTGGGATATAGCTATCAACTGCATCCATTAACTCTTTGATTGGAGCGTATACAGGATCGTTAGGATCTTTTGAATCGCTCTCTAATACTTTTAATGAAGATCCTTTTATTACTGGAATTTCATCTCCTGGGAAACCATATTCTGTTAATAGGTCTCTAACTTCCATTTCAACTAATTCTAATAGTTCTGGATCATCAACCATATCGCATTTATTTAAGTAAACTACGATATATTTAACACCAACTTGTCTAGCAAGTAGGATGTGCTCTCTTGTTTGTGGCATTGGTCCATCAGCTGCAGAAACAACTAATATAGCACCATCCATTTGAGCAGCACCTGTAATCATATTTTTTACATAGTCTGCGTGTCCTGGGCAGTCAACGTGAGCATAATGTCTCTTTTCTGTTTCATACTCTACGTGAGCTGTGTTAATTGTAATTCCTCTTTCTTTTTCTTCTGGAGCACTATCGATTTGATCGTATGCTTCGAATTGAGCTTTACCTAATAATGATAAATATTTTGTAATAGCTGCTGTTGTTGTTGTTTTACCGTGGTCAACGTGTCCGATTGTACCGATGTTAACGTGTGGTTTTGTTCTTTCAAATTTAGCTTTAGCCATTTTAAATCCTCCTTTAATATTTGTACTAGTAAAATGTTTTTATTAAAAAGAGTGAAAATTTATAAAGTATATATAACTATTTTATTAGATGAATTTTAATAAAAACTTATTTTTCTAGCTATTATAATTTTTTAAAATTAAAATCTAATTTTTACACTTGCATTTTACATCATTTCTTGCAAAAAAGCAAGCTTTTAATAATTTTTTATTATTTTTTCAATTCTAGTCTTTTTTAGCACGACTAGCAACAATAGTATCAAGTATAGATTTTGGAACTTCTTCGTAATGAGATGGTTCCATTGAATATGTTCCTCTACCTTGTGTTTTTGAACGTAAGTCTGTAGCATATCCAAACATTTCTGATAATGGAATGAATGCTCTTATTACTTGGTTTCCACCTTCTGGTTCCATTCCTTCTAGTCTACCACGTCTTGAGTTTACATCACCTATAACATCTCCCATATATTCTTCTGGAACTGTTATTTCAACTTTCATTATTGGCTCTAGGATAACTGATTTAGCTTGTCTACATCCTTCTTTGAATGCCATTGAAGCTGCAATCTTGAATGCCATTTCTGAAGAGTCAACTTCGTGATATGAACCATCAACTAATGTAGCTTTGAAGTCTATAACTGGGTATCCTGCAAGGACACCAGTTTCAGCTGCTTCTCTAACTCCTTCTTCAATAGGTTTGATGTATTCTTTTGGAACAACACCACCAACGATTTTGCTCTCAAATTCAACACCTTTTCCTGGTTCTAATGGTTCCATTTCTAGCCATACGTGACCATATTGTCCACGTCCACCTGATTGACGAATGAATTTTCCTTCAACTTTTACTTTGTTTCTTATTGTTTCTTTGTAAGAAACTTGTGGTTTACCTACTGTACACTCAACTTTGAATTCTCTTTTTAATCTATCTACGATTATGTCTAAGTGTAACTCACCCATACCAGCTATAACAGTTTGACCTGTTTCTTGGTTTGTATATGTTTTGAATGTTGGGTCTTCTTCAGCAAGTTTTGCTAAAGCAATTCCCATTTTTTCGCTATTTGCTTTATCTTTTGGCTCAATAGCTATATCTATAACTGGCTCTGGGAATTCCATAGATTCTAGTATAACTGGGTGGTCTGGATCGCAAAGTGTATCACCTGTTGATACTTCTTTTAATCCAACTGCTGCTGCTATATCTCCAGCATATACTTTATCTATATCTTGTCTATGGTTTGAATGCATTAAAAGTATTCTTCCCATTCTATCTTTTTTGCCTTTATTTGCATTTAAAATTGTTGAACCAGCTTCTAATGTTCCTGAATAAACTCTAAAGAAGCAAAGTTTTCCAACAAATGGGTCTGTTGCAATTTTGAATGCTAATGCTGCAAATGGTTCTGTGTCAGATGTTTTTCTTTCTGTCTCTTCTCCATCTAATGTTACACCTTTTATATGAGGTATATCTAATGGAGATGGCATATAATCAACAACTGCGTTTAATAATTCTTGAACACCTTTGTTTTTATATGATGAACCACATACAACTGGAACTATTTTGTTATTTATTGTTCCAATTCTTAGACCTTTTTTGATTTCTTCTTCAGTTAATGTACCTTCTTCTAGGTATTTCATCATTAACTCATCATCTTGTTCAGCAGCTGCTTCTATCATTTTGTTTCTATATTCTTCAGCTTGCTCTTTTAAGTCTTCTGGGATTTCTCCCTCTTCTATAACTTTTCCTAAATCGTCTTTATGAATAAATGCTCTCATTTTTATTAGGTCTACTATTCCTTGGAAGTTGTCTTCTGCACCAATTGGTAATTGAATTGGAACAGCATTTGCATTTAATCTTTCTTTCAATTGACGAACACATAGCATAAAGTCTGCACCTGTGATGTCCATTTTATTTACATATACCATTCTTGGAACTTGATATTTATCAGCTTGTCTCCAAACTGTTTCTGTTTGTGGTTGAACTCCACCTTTTGCTGCTAATACTGTAACAGCACCATCAAGTACTCTTAATGACCTTTGAACTTCAACTGTAAAGTCAACGTGTCCTGGAGTATCAATGATATTGATTCTATGACCTAACCATTGACAAGTTGTAGCAGCAGAAGTAATTGTTATACCTCTTTCTTGCTCTTGAACCATCCAGTCCATTGTAGCTTCACCTTCGTGAACCTCACCTATCTTATGAGTTTTTCCTGTATAGAATAGTATTCTCTCTGTAGTTGTAGTTTTACCTGCATCTATGTGAGCCATTATTCCTATATTTCTTGTTTTCTCTAAAGGAAACTCTCTTCCAGCCATTTTTATCCTCCTTTTAAATAATGTCAGGGGACACACCTTTTTGCCTTAGGTCACTCCTCATTCGGCTCAAGGTATGTCCCCTCCCCTTATGAATTAGTGATTACCTAATCGCAAGTATATCTCCTAATTAAAACTTATAATGTGCAAAAGCCTTATTAGCTTCAGCCATTCTATGCATATCTTCTTTCTTTTTGAATGCTCCACCGTTTCCAGCTACAGCATCCATTATTTCAGCTGCTAATTTTCTTGCCATAGTTTTTTCGTGTCTATTTCTTGCATAGATAACTAACCATCTTAAGCCTAAAGTTTGTCTTCTTTCAGGTCTTATTTCGATTGGTACTTGGTATGTAGCTCCACCAATTCTTCTAGCTTTAACTTCTAGAACTGGCATTACGTTTTCAAGAGCTGCTTCAAATACTTCTAGTGGGTCTTTTTGTTCTTTTTCTTTTATGATTTCGAATGCATCATAAACTATGTTTTGAGCAACTGTTTTTTTACCATCAAGCATTACGTTGTTTATTAGTTTTGTAACAACTTTACTATTATATATTGGATCTGGTAAAACATCTCTTTTTGCTATAATTCCTCTTCTTGGCACTATTCTTCACTCCTTTTCTTGATATTTTTAATATCTTTTGGTATTTAAACAAATACCTAAGTTACTCTGAAAAGATTTTCTCTTTTCCGTATAGTGCTATATATTCTATTATAAATTTAAGTACCTTAAATTAGTAATTTCATATATGCACCATTTACCTAAAAAATTTGTATTTCGTTTACACCTCTGTGAAATAAAGCAAAAGTGGTATATTGCTAGGAAAGCAAATAAATTTTTTTGAGATAATACGTGTGTGTATATCGAAAAAAAATTTATGCAGCTTGACAACGCAAGATGCCGCTTTTCATTTATTTTACTATTTTTTAGGTTTCTTTGCTCCGTACTTAGATCTACCTTGCATTCTGTCTTTAACTCCTGCTGTGTCTAATGTACCTCTTATTATATGGTATCTAACACCTGGAAGGTCTTTTACTCTTCCTCCTCTTATTAGAACAACACTGTGCTCTTGTAAGTTGTGTCCTATACCTGGGATATATGAAGTTACTTCATATCCGTTTGAAAGTCTAACTCTGGCAACTTTTCTTAATGCTGAGTTTGGCTTCTTTGGTGTTACTGTTTTTACAACTGTACATACACCTCTTTTTTGTGGTGATCTTTTATTTGTTACTCTTTTATTTCTTGAGTTGTATCCGTGTTGTAAAGCTGGTGCTGTAGATTTAGTTGTAGAACTTTTTCTTCCTTTTCTTACTAATTGATTGATTGTTGGCACTTAAATTTCACCTCTTTTCAAATTATTTTTTATACATTAAAATACCGTCAGTATAAGCATTTTATACTAACGGTATTATTTTACCACTTTTTGCCTTACAAGTCAATACAAAATGTGCTTTTTTCCATTGACTTTTGTTTTGCTAATTGTACATTTAACTTTTTTATTTAACAACTGACTTTTTTATTATAATTCTTTATCTTCTTCTTTTCTTGGCTCGTTTGTTTTTTGTTCTGGTTCTTTACTTGGTTCAGCACTAGCTTCTTTATATGTAACAGGTTTTTTTATTCCTTGATGGAATGCTTTTGAACCTGCATTTACTTTTTCATATACTTCTAATTCGCTTCTTTCTTCTGGTGTAAGTTCCATATCTTCACAGAATCTGTCAAAGTCGAACCCTTCTTCTTTGCTTAAGTCTTTGTATATAGAATATATTCTGTCTTCTCTTGGCATTTCTTCTGCTTCTTTTGTTATAATGTCATCTTTTACGTCTTCTACTTGTTTTTCTTTATTGCCTGCTGGAAGAGCTTTTTGCTTCATTTTTTCAATAAACATTTTAAATCTTGACTTTGGTTTTATATATTCTGCAATTCCATCTACAAAATTACGTCTAGCTATACTTTTTATCTGTCCTTTTTGTAAGAAGCCTAGCTTAGCTGAGTTAAGGTCTTGCAAGTCATATGTTATTAGCATATCATCGTCTTTTTCGTTTCCGTCTACTGATGACAATCTTTCTATTTGCTCCATATAGTCATAAACTAAATTAGTATTTCTAAATAGCCTGTCATCTTTTAGTATTCTAAATATTTGCGCATCTATATTACCCCTACTATATCTATTTATTTTTTTGCTAAGGAAACTTTTTTCTTCTCGTGATAATCTTTTTGGGTTTGCATCTACATCAACTGAAAAGTCTTTTTCGTCTTCGTTTATGCCACTTATTGTGTATACTAATTTTCCATTTTTAACTGAACAAGTTATGTTTTGGATTTTTTTAGGTAAGTATAAGCCTTCTAAATTTTTACTATCTAATGGTACTTTTTTAAAGAATTCATCTGGTTGTACTTCTTTCGCTCCATTTTCTGTTTGTGATTTTCCACTAGGTGTAGTTGATTCTGCTTGTTTTGGCTCAGCTTGTTTTGGCTCAGCTTGTTGTGATTGTGCTTGTTTGCTATCTGCTTGTTTGCTATCTGCTTGTTTTGGTACAACTATTCTACTCTGAGTATCTTGATTTTTCACATCTTCTAAAGATTTGTCTATACTAGCAAGTACATCACTTGCATCAGTTTCTTTATGTGGTCCTTCTTTTTCAGCTGGTCCCTCTATTCCTATGGTTTCTTCTTGGCTATCATCTATAGCTGGTGCAGTGTCCTTGTTTTCTTCTGCAGGAGCTACAGTAGATTTTGCTTCTTCTGTGTTTTTAGCTTCTGAAGCAGGTTTACCTTGCTCTGATTGTATTTCGTTTTTGTACTTTTCTCTAATATTGTACTTTTTTAGTAGTTCTTCAATTACTGCTGAATGCTCATTTAAGTCTTTAGTATGCTGTACTTTTAATTTTTCAAATTTTGCTATAGATTCATTTATTTTTTCAAGGTCTTGCTCATATTCTTGTTGTTCTCTTGTAGGAACTAATACTCCATTAACAAATTCTTTTTTACCCTCTAAGCCGTTTATTTCTGCTTTGCAGTCTTCTCTTTCTTTAAGTAGTTTTTGATATTCTTTATCTGCTCGTGCTTGTTCCTCTTTTATTTGAGCTACTATTTCTCTTCTTGTTTCTATTTTTGCTTTATCTAGTCTTTTTTGTTCTAATTCACTATCAATTTTACTTAAATCTTGTTCAAGTTCTGCTTTTTCTAATGCTCCATATCGTCCTTCATATTTTTTTAGTTCCTCTATTAACTGCTCTTTATTGCCATTTAACCTCTCTATTGATTTGTTAATTTCTTGTATTAGCAAATCATTTAACTTTTCATCCATTTTTTATCACATTCCTTTCTAAATGCGCAAGGTCTGGTTTGAAATGAATTCAACAACCTGTCTCTATTATATAACATTTTTAATTGTTTTTCAAGTTATGTTAACTTCGTTCTACACATTCCGTCAAAATTATTGTAACAATATATACTGGTAAAATCAATATTTTAAAATATTTGTAATACAAATGTCATAATGTCGTAATACTATTGTAACATCATTTTTAATTTTTCTAATGCTCTATCTGATAGTTTTGTGTATTTTAACTTTTTATCTTTTATTTTTTCATCTAGGCTAGGCAATATTCCGAAGTTTGCATTCATTGGCTGAAAATTTTCGTTAGGAGTAGCAATATATTTTGATAAAGCCCCTATCATTGTTTCTTCTGGGAAGATTATTTTGTTATTTTGCGTTTTATTCTGGTTTATGGAATTTTTGTTTGATTGTTCTTTGCTATTTTTCTCCTCATACATTTTTATGGCATTTAGAGCTGCTACTAAACCAGATGCAATAGATTCCACATATCCTTCAACTCCTGTAATTTGTCCTGCAAAAAATATGTTTCTATTTTTCTTTAAATTAAAGGTTTCGTCCAATAATTCCGGAGAATTTATGAATGTATTTCTATGCATTACTCCGTATTTTGCAAATTCTGCATTTTCTAGCCCTGGTATTAGCCTGAATACTCTTTTTTGTTCTCCATATTTTAAGTTTGTTTGGAAGCCTACCATATTAAATAAATTTCCCTCACTGTTATCTTGTCTTAATTGAATAACAGCATATGGTCTTTTTCCTGTTCGTAAATCTGTAAAGCCAACCGGTTTTAGTGGTCCGAATCTTAATGTGTCTATTCCTCTTTTTGCCATAACTTCAATAGGCATACAGCCTTCAAATATTTCGCGTTTTTCAAATTCGTGTAATTCCACTACTTCTGCATTAACCAATTCTTCCCAAAACTTTTCATATTCTTCTTTATTCATAGGAAGATTTATATAGCTATTATTCTCTTCTTTTATTCTTTCTTTCCAATTATTTATATCCTCATTTTTTCCTCTTTCTTGGCTATACCTATTTCCCCAAAATGCAATATTCATATCTATTGATTCTTTTTCGATTATTGGTGCAGCAGCATCATAAAAGTGTAAGCCATTGTCTCCAGTAAGTTCTTTTATTTCATTAGAAAGTTTGTCAGAGGTAAGAGGTCCTGTTGCTATAATTACTATTCCTTTTTTAGCAAGTTCTGCTAAACTTAGTTCTGCAGTTTCGTTTGTTCTTTCTGATGACTTTATACTCTTTTCTTCACTATTTTGCTTTGATTTTAGTATGTCCTCTTCTACAGTTTTGCCAACTTCTTGCCTTACAATTTCTACATTTTCTAAACTTGCTATTTTTTCTGTTATTTTTTCTGCAAATTTTTCTCTATCTACTGCCAAGGCCTGTCCTGCTGGAACAGCTACCTCATCTGCTGTTTTTATTAAAAGTGAGTCCAACATACGTAGTTCTTCTTTTAACAAACCACAAGCATTTGTATGTAAGTTTGATTTAAAAGAATTGCTACATACAATTTCTGCTA
>CALXRZ010000016.1 GCA_944391015.1 uncultured Clostridia bacterium
AGCATTTTTCATAAATTCATAATTTATAAAATCAAATGGTAATATTACTTCTAATATACTATCTATTACTTCCATTTTTTCCTCTTTTCTTATTTTTTATTAAAAAAATCTTATTTTCCTTTATTTGTATTTATCAGATAAGTTGCTATTTTCTTTATTTATATTTATCAAATAAGCTACTATTTTCTTTATTTGTACTTAATCAACTGAATTACTATTTCTATTTTTTATTCTGTCTGTTTTTTTGCAAATTAAGACAATTCGCCAAACCTATTTTTAAATTCAAGACTTTTAAAAACATCGTCTGGTGTTCCTTCTTTTATAATTTCTTTATCCAACAATATTACTTTATCTGCATATTTTTTTGCTAAGTCTAAATCGTGTGATACTAATATTATTGACATATCATATTCTGTTTTTAATTTACTTATAATTTTATAAAAGTCTTTTATTCCATTTCTATCAATTCCAGATACAGGTTCATCTAATATAAGTAAATTTGGTATAGGTTTTGTAGCTATTGCTATAAGTACTCTTTGTAACTCTCCTCCTGATAAGTCTCCTATGCTTTTATCTATTAACGCATCTGCGCCAAAAATTTTTAGATGTTCCTTTATTTCATCATATATTTTTTTATCTTTTTTTAGGAATACTGGAATATGAGTAATGCAAGATGCAAAAAGGTCATAAACTGTTGTAGGCATATGTCTTTCCACATTGATACTTTGTGGAACATAACCTATTTTTATTTTTTTTGTAACATTATCTTTTTGGTCTACAAACACAATACTTCCTGTGTGCTCTATTTCACCTAAAATAGCTTTAAGCAATGTGCTCTTTCCCGCGCCGTTTCTACCTATTATGACGGTTAATTCTCCACAATGAATATGAATATTAACATTTTTTAGTATTACGTCTTTTCCAATTTTAACTCCAATATTGTTTATTTTTGTACAGTGTAATCCACAAGCTTTTTCCATATACACCTCCGTATTGTATTTGTACATTAGTTTAATTTTCTACAGATTTTAATTTTTCTATATTCTCTTCCATCGCATTTATATATGCATCTTTATCTAAGCTTCCTGCTAGCCCAGAATTTAACTCTAATATTTGTGCATCTATTTCGTTTGCAATAGTTTGCGCATTTGATTTATTGTCGTTTTTATCTACTAAAATAATTTTTGTTTCTTGTGTTTTTGCCACATCAATTACATTTTTTAGTGTTTCAGCAGAAAGAGTACTTTCTTCGTGGTCAGTTTTTAAAGTTGTAAGTTGTAACCCTAAATCTTTTCCCATATATTCAAAAGCTTCATTTAAGCAGATAGCTCTTTTGCCTTGTAATTTTTTTAGCTCAACATTGAACTTGTTTTTTAATTTTACAAGCTTAGAAATATATTCTTTTTTATTATCTTCGTAAACTTTTGCATTAGTGTGGTCATATTCTTTTAATTTTTCTGCAACCGTTTTTACTTGCTCTATATAATTATCTATATTTGTCCATATATGAGGATTAACTTCATCATCATCTGATATTGTGTTTTTTACATTTGCACTTGAATCAATTACATCCATATCGTTATTTGTTTCTATTAGCTTGTTTATAAAGCTTTCCATTCCTAAGCCATTTGATATAAAAATATCTGCATTTTCAACCTTTTTTATATCTTCTGTTTTTAGAGTATAGTTATGTAAGCACCCCACATTTACATCTGCCATATTTGTAAGTTCAACATTGCTGGCCCCATCTACCAAATTTTCCGCAATGATGTACATTGGATAAAATGATGTAACAATTTTAGTGACTCCATCATCTTTATTTATATTTTTATTTCTGTTTATGTTTAATACTCCAATTATAGTAATTAAAATCAATACCAGAATTGCTATTGAAACATATTTTATATATTTTGAAGTTTTTGCATTTAATTCTTCTGGTTTAGCCTCTTTATTTTCGGCCTTTTTGTTTTCTATTTCGGCTTTTTTATTTTTTGAGCTAGTTTCTTTCTGTTTTAGTTTTTTATTTTCCAATTTTGCTTTTTTATTTGCTAACTTTACTCTCTTTTTTTCATTTTCTGACTTTGCTTCCTCATTTTTATTTGGCATAGATTATCTCCTTTTCTTAAAATCATACAATACAATAATACCATTTTTTGTATAATTTTTCAACATTTATATAGTATGGAGTAATATTTTTTGCAAAAAATATAAGTGTAATTTAATTATAATAACTAAAAAATAGTTAATTATATTGTTACACTTATATTTCATTTAATTATTAAATTAAAAACTTCCTTTTCTATTATTCAGCTGTATATGGTAATACTGCTATTTGTCTTGCTCTTTTTACTGCTAGTGTTATATCTCTTTGATGTTTTGCACAAGCACCTGTTGCTCTTCTTGGAAGTATTTTGCCCTTATCATTAACAAATTTTCTAATTTGTTCAGCATTTTTATAATCTAATACTAAATCTTTATCTGCACATAAAGGACATACTTTCTTTCTCATTTTTCTAAATTTTGGATTATAATCGCTATCAGTATTATTATTTCTGTTATTTCTTCTATTCTTTTTGTTGTCTGCCATATAACTCTACCCCCTTTGCCAAATTTTTATATTCTCAACAATTTTTTATCTAAATTAAAATGGTAAATCATCACCTGAAGAGATTTCAAAGTCTGAATTTCCACCAGAATTAGGCATTGCTCCAAATGTAGCATCAAAATTTGTAGATGTTCCTTCTGAATCTCTTTTGCTATCTGCAAAATATGCTTCTTCAGCAACAACTTCTGTAACATAATGCTTTTGTCCTTGTTCATCATCCCAAGTTCTAGTTTGAATTCTGCCTATTATTGCTACTTGTTGTCCTTTTTTGTAGTATTTGCTACAAAATTCTCCAAGTTTTCCCCAAGCAACAATATTTATAAAGTCTGCTTGTCTTTCTTCGCCTTGCTTTACAAATCTTCTGTTAACAGCTAAGCTAAAAGAAGCTACAAGTGTATTACTTGTTTGTGTGTATCTAACTTCTGGATCTCTAGTTAATCTTCCCATCAAAATTACTTTGTTCATATTTTACACCTTTTACCTTTCTTAAGGCCCCCGAATGGGTTGTAGTAATTTAATTACTATTTTTTTACAACTATGAATTTGATTATTTCATCAGTGATTCTATAGTTTCTTTCAAGCTCTGCAATTAGTTTTGGATTAGCTTCAAAGTCGTATACAACATAGTATCCTTCTTTGTTTTTGTTAATTTCATAAGCTAATTTTTTCTTTCCTAATTCATTAACTTGTTCTACTTTTCCGTCAGTGTTAATTAGTGTTTGAAATCTTTCGATTAACTCTTTTAGAGTATTTTCTTCAACATTAGGATTAACAATGACAACACTTTCGTATTTGTTCATTCTTTTACACCTCCTTATGGATATATAACCTATGAACTAGTCATAAGTAAGGATTAAAAAATAGCAACGCTATTTTTAATGCGTTACTATTTTATCATCTATTTGTAAAAAAATCAAGAGTAAATTTACATAATTTAAGCATTTGTAATATATTTTATTGTAATATTGTTGCAGTATTTGTAGCTATAGCTTGAACAAAAGGATGTAGTTTCGTTTGTCCAACTAGACTTTTTCTACATATATCCTATCATTTACTGCCACCACAGTATATTTATTTAAGTGTTTCAAACTCTTTATTTCTTCAAACTCTGCATATTCCTCCATTTGTTTTCTTGCTTCTTCTTGTTTTTCTTGTAGTTTACTTTCTTCATCTTTCTTTAAATACTTAAATTCTATCATTACCGATTTATAATCTTTACTGTTATCCTTTGGCATTAGCAATATATCTGGATATTTTCGTTCTACTTCCATTTCTGATTTTACTCTATATGTTCTTAAATTCATCGCTATGCAGTAAAATATAAGTTTTACATACTTTTCGTCAAACTTCATATAATCTCTATTTGATAGGTTCTCTAAGTATTTATGTGCTAGCTCTACTAGCTTTTCTATTTTTCCTTCCAATGCTATTTCTTTTAATATGTCTATATAGTCACTATCTGGAATTTGTAAGCCTGCATTTTTACTTAGTATTCTCATAAAATAGTCTGAATAGATTTCTTTCATTACTTTATTTGGAATTTTTAGTTCCGGTATTCCAATTTCTTCTCCTGCTATTGTTAAATAACCCAAATAAAATAGCATTGATACTAAGTCTCTCTCCTCAAATTCTATTGCTGGATTAAACTTTGCTGTTATTTCACCTATTATGCCTTCTCCAGACACTGTTTTTTCTATTATTTTTTCTCGTTCTTCTCCTTTGCACAAGTCTAACATTTTTCCTAACTTGCTATAATCGCTTGCTATGTTTACATCTATTAGTTGTGTTGGTACTTTTCTTTGCTCTAAATATCTATTTAAAAAGTATAAGCACATATTTGAGTTATATATTTTCTCGTTGCCTTCTAGTGCAAATTTATATCCATCATAGTTTTCTTTCATTATTGGCAATAGCTCTTTTTGTTCTTCTTCTGTTATGGCTAATTCATCCATCATTTTTTCTAGTTCTGCTTTTGTAAATCCCATCATCTCATTAAACATCATATTTTGTGTTATATCTGTTCCTATATTAAAGCCTGATGTTAAGCTATCCAATGTTATTGGTGCCACTCCGGTTATAAATATTCTATCTATTACACTTTCTGTTCCTTTTTTTAGTATTTCATACCATTTACGCACTTTTCCATTTTTTGATACTAAATTTTTAAATTGATTTGTATTAAATCCTAATAGTTCATTTGCAAAATGGTCATATTCGTCTATTATTACGTATATTTTTTCTTCTGGTCTTTGTATTTCAAACGCTTTTATTAAATTATCTAAAATTCCTTCTGCTTCATCTTCAATATTTACAATAAAATTCATTCCATATTTTTCCACAAAGCTTCTGATTGATGATGCTACTTCTCTTTTAAAGCCTTTCATTGTGTTTTCTTCGTCTGTTGTGTCTATCCCAGAGAAGTTAAATTTTAATATATGATAACTATTTTTTAGTTTAGTTGAATTTTTACCAATGTAGGTATTTCCAAATAGTATTTCAAACTTATCTACTTTTTTTATGTCATAATAGTTCTCTAGTGTACTTGTAAACAATGTTTTTCCAAATTTTCGTGGGCGTAGAAACATTATTCGCTTTTCTGCTATATTTTCTAATTTTTGTATATATTTAGTTTTATCTACATAATAATAGTCTTCCATTATCAGTTCTTCATAATTGCTTATTCCATAAGGTAATTTTTTCATATATACCACATTCTTTCATTTTTATAGTTATACCATTTATATTGTACTATATGTAAATTTGGTTTTCAAGAAGTGGATTATAAAAATTCACATTTTTATATCAAGTAAATACTGATATTGGCAATAATTTTGTATACAGAGTAACTTATCTTTTTATAGTTCTATATGTGTATGGTTCATCTGATGTACATTGTATTTCTATATTCTTACTTCAAATTTGACACATTTTCAAAAATATAGTAATATACTATCTATAACTTTAAGAATAGCTTTACAAATAATTTAATTTTTAATGAAAGGAGTCTTTGTATAAATATCAATGTTACACAAAACCATAGCATTTATTTCAAATATGCATTGATAACTTTATTGTATTAGCGCCTGGACACAGGAATAGCCTGTGTTGACGAGGTAGAGGCTTATCGAAAGATTCGGCGGATGGTCTCTTGGTATTAGATTACTACCACAAATATTAGTTAAAGCCTTGCAGTAATGTAAGTATACAAAGCTAATAGAGTAGTCTTTATTTGTAATGCTTTCTTAAAAATAGGTGTTCATAAATTTATATTAAGCAAGAACACTTTTAACTTTAAGGAGGTATTTTTTATGTGTGGTATTGTAGGATACGTTGGTAGCAAAAAAGCTACACCTATACTAATTGATGGACTTTTATGTTTGGAATACAGAGGTTATGACTCTGCTGGAATTGCAACCATAGAAAAAGATGTTATTAAGGTTATGAAAGATAAAGGTAGAGTAAATAACTTGTATAATTTAGAAGGAATAAATGATTTAGAGGGAACTGTGGGTATTGCACATACTAGATGGGCAACACACGGTAAACCATCTAAAGAAAATTCTCACCCTCATATGGATAATAGTTGTACTTTCGCAGTTGTTCATAATGGTATTATTGAAAATTATTCTGAGCTAAGAGATTTTTTAAGTTCTAAAGGATATAATTTTATTTCTCAAACAGATACGGAGGTTATTCCTAATTTAATACACTATCATTATACAACCGGACCTGAATCTGTAATTGAGGATAATCGTGAAAGAGTTTTAACTGCCGTAAAATCTGCTGTACAAGATTTAAAAGGAAGCTATGCAATTGAGGTTATTTCCCCTCTATGCCCTGATGAAGTTATTGTAGTTAGAAAAGATAGCCCACTTGTTATAGGAAAGGGTTCAGATGGAAACTATATAGCATCAGATATTCCTGCTATATTAAAGTACACAAAAGATTTTTATTTATTAGATGATAATGAATTTGCAGTAGTTACTGCTGATAAGGTTAAATTTTATGATAATAGCCTAACAGAGCATAACAAAGCAATTAAAAATATTGAATGGGATGCAAACTCTGCTGGAAAAGATGGATATGAGGATTATATGCTTAAAGAAATTTTTGAGCAACCATCTGCTATAAGAGAAACAATCGGTTCAAGATTCCGTTTAGGAGAAAAATGTTCTTTTGATGATATGGATATTTCTAAAGAGTATTTGAGCAAAGTAAATAAAATATACATTGTTGCTTGTGGTACAGCAATGCACGCTGGATTAGCTGGCAAAAATTTAATAGAAAAACTTTGCAAAATTCCTACAGTGGTAGATATTGCATCAGAATTTAGATACAGAGACCCACTTATTGATGAAAATACACTTTGTATATATATAAGTCAATCTGGTGAAACAGCTGACACCATTGCAGCTTTAAAACTTGCTAAATCTAAGGGCGCCAAAACCCTTGCAATTTCTAACGTTATTGGAAGCTCTATTACAAGAGAGGCAGACTATTCTATTTACACTCACGCAGGTCCAGAAATTGCTGTTGCATCTACAAAGGCATATACTTCACAAGTTGTTCTGCTTGCAATTCTCGCAATGCATTTTGCTGAAATATTAGGAACTTGTGATGCAGCTTGTATAGAAAGCTTGAAATCTGACTTGATAGATTTACCATCTAAAGTAGAGCAAATATTAGACAACATAGATATAGTTAAAGCTTTTGCAGAAAAAGTGTATACAGAAAAAGATATGTTCTTTTTAGGCAGAGGCACAGATTATAATGTTGCATTAGAGGGATCTTTAAAATTAAAAGAAATATCTTACATCCATTCAGAAGCTTATGCTGCAGGTGAATTAAAGCACGGCCCAATAGCACTTATCGAAAATGGTGTAACAGTTGTAGGTATTATTACAGACGACAAATTGGTTGAAAAATCTATTAGCAACATTCAAGAAGTTGTTACAAGAGGAGCAAAAACTTTAATTATTACAAATCAAATATTACCTAACAGTCACTTTGATTACGTAATAAATATTCCAAAAACTAATCCTCTAATTTCACCAATACTTTCTGTTGTACCAATGCAACTTTTGTCTTACTATATTGCTAAGGCTAAAGGATTAGATGTAGATAAACCACGTAATCTTGCGAAATCTGTTACAGTAGAGTAAATTGCATTTATTGTGATGTTATAACAGAAATTTGAATATAATTTTTAAAGAGGTTGATTAAACTATGCTTAAAAAGCTCAAAATCAGCCTCTTTTTGTGCTAAAAAATTTACCCGTAAAATTATTTTTAAAATTATTAACAGTAGTGCACCTGGTAACCCCAATAATCCCACAAGTACAGATGTTAATATATTTAGTCCAATGTGGAACCCAAAATTTGCACCAATTAAATTTATAATATATATACAAACTCCACCAAGAACAGAATTGAATATAAGTTTTAATATGCTTTTAAGTGGCCACAAAAAAATTTTTCCAAATATAAATAGAACAATTATACAAGTTAAAATTGTTATAACTGAATTAAAGTCCAAAAAAATCACCTCTTCATATAACATACCTATGATTTTCTTTGTAAAATTAGGTATTTATACTTATTTTTATGATTAAATTTGGACAAATATTACTTATTTTATTATTTAATTAGTGCCTTTCATTTTTAGAGAAGTTATGCCTTATTTTTTCTTATATAAATTTCATTTATCATATCTAAAACTATCCCCTTTTTCTGTGCCTTTTTCATTAAATAATCTAATTTTGTTTGATTTGCTTTTATTTGATACGAATAGTAGTCTATAAGCCCCTCTTCTGCAAATTCAAAATTTTTTTGAGCAGAATCTAATTCACTTTTGGTTTTTATTATACTTACAATAAGCTCTAAATTCTTTTCCTCTTCTGACTTGTCCTCAATTTTATTCTCTTTTACATAATCTTCGTATGACATATAATACCTCCACTATTTATTAACTAATTATTACCATTATATGCAGTAAATGTAAAATTATTCGTTATAATTTTATGCCTTGCGCCAATTTTTCTTGATTTTTCCACGAAAAAATGATACTATACTTAAGTATAAAGATTGTATAACACATATAATAATTAACTATGTATAATTTAAGAAAATAATTTTGAGCATTTAATTGCTCAGGTTGGAGGTTTATATGATAGACATTAAATTTTTAAGAGAAAATCCAGATGCAGTTAAGGAAAACATCAAGAAAAAATTTCAAAACCATAAACTAGTTTTGGTTGATGAAGTTTTAGAGCTTGACAAGAGGAACAGAGATGCAAAACTAGCAGGCGATGATTTACGTATGAAAAGGAATTCTTTAAGTTCTGAAATAGGTAACCTTATGAGAAACGGAAAAAAGGATGAAGCAGAAAAAATAAAAGCCGAAGTGCAAGAAATAAATAAAAAACTTGAGGAAAATGAAAAATTAGAAGCAGAATATTCTAGCCAAATAACAGAGAGAATGATGAAAATTCCAAATATGATTCACGAGTCTGTTCCTATTGGTGAGGATGACAGTAAAAATGTAGAAATAGAAAAGTTTGGAGAGCCAGTAGTTCCAGACTATGAAATTCCATATCACGCAGACATAATGGAAAGTTTTAATGGTTTAGATTTAGACTCTGCACGTAGAGTTGCAGGAAATGGTTTTTACTATTTAATTGGCGATATTGCAAGATTACATTCTGCAATTTTGTCTTATGCAAGAGACTTTATGATAAATAAAGGTTTTACTTATTGTATACCACCTTATATGATTCGTAGTGATGTTGTTACAGGTGTTATGAGTTTTGAAGAAATGGATGCAATGATGTACAAAATTGAAGGAGAAGACTTGTATTTAATTGGAACTAGTGAACATTCTATGATAGGAAAATTTAAAGGACAAATTCTAAAAAAGGAAGATATGCCATATACTATGACTTCATACTCTCCTTGTTTTAGAAAGGAAAAAGGAGCACACGGTATAGAAGAACGTGGTGTTTACCGTATACATCAATTTGAAAAACAAGAAATGATAGTTGTATGTGAACCAGAGGATAGCTGGAAGTGGTATGATAAACTATGGTCATATACAGTTGAGTTATTTAGAAGTATGGATATACCTGTTAGAACTCTTGAATGTTGCAGTGGTGATTTAGCAGACTTAAAAGCTAAAAGCTGTGATGTTGAAGCTTGGAGCCCAAGACAACAAAAATACTTTGAAGTCGGTAGTTGCTCTAACTTAACTGATGCACAAGCAAGACGTTTAGGAATAAGAATTAAGGGCGAAAAAGGAAACTACTATGCACATACTTTAAACAATACAGTAGTTGCTCCACCTCGTATGCTAATTGCTTTCTTGGAGAACAACTATAATGAAGATGGTAGTGTAAATATACCAGAAGTACTTCGTCCATATATGGGTGGCACAGAAAAACTAGTACCAAAGAAATAAGAAAAGTGGCTTTTCAAATACGCACGGTCCGAAGGAACTTAACCTTGTTGTATAGGAAAAATGTCGTGGACAAAAAGGACACTCCTATTTGTCCACGTTTTCTAAAAGCAAGAAAATTTTTTTGAGTAGGGAGTTAGTTTAAGATGATAATCAAAAATCCAGAATTTAAGATTTCTGCAGTTAGTCCTAAGCAATATCCAAATGATGATTTACCTCAAATTGTTTTAGTTGGTAAATCTAATGTAGGAAAATCTTCTTTTGTAAATACTATGGTAAACAGAAAAAAACTTGCTAGAACCAGTAGTGAACCTGGAAAAACTAGACAAATAAATTTTTATAATATGGATAACAAGTTTTATTTTGTAGATTTACCCGGATATGGCTATAGTAGGATGTCTAAAGAAGAGCAAGTTCGTGTTGGTAGCTTTATAGAAGAGTATTTAAGCAAATGTAAAAACATTGCTTTAATAGTATTTTTAATAGATATTAGGCATTCTCCAACAGAAAATGATAGACTAATGTATAATTATGTTATAAATGCCAATAAGCCTTGTATTATTATAGCAAATAAGGCAGACAAGATTGCTGTAACTAAGGTAGACGCACAAGTTAAAGCATTACAGGAAGAACTAAATCCATTAAAAGACTTTACCTTTTTACCATTTTCAGCAGAAAGGTGCATTTACAGTGAGAAAGTTTGGGAAGAGATTGAGAAATTTATTTAGTTCTTAATTTGTTAAGATTACTAGATAATGGTTTTGTAGAAATTTAAGTTCTAAATATACATACTACCTAGGTTTGTATTAAAACATTATCCAGTAACCTGTTAAGTATATTTTTAAGTATATTTTTTATGTAAATCTATTGACTTTGCAATATTTTTGCATTATAATATATGTTATCAGGTTTTATACTTGAAAAATAATTATAAGGAGGCCATAAACTATGGCTAAAAAACCGACTTTCGCATTCCAGTTCCCCACTATGGAAGCAGCGGAGACTTTTCTCCGTTATGCGAATGAGCACAGCGGTTCCACGCTGGCTCAGCACCCCGTCAACAACTCGATTGCTGACAAAAAGCGCGTCCTCGTGAGAGGCACTGGGAGCAACGTGTATGACTATAATATGCGTTGCGAGTTGGTCGAAAAGGCTCGGTCCCTTGGTGGCGATGTGGTGCCCAAGTACACTTTCTAATTTTTTAGAAGTGAATTAAAGCCCCATTCCCACCGCAAACTACCGGGAGTCCACTGGACTCCCGGTTTCTTTTAATTTTATCTATTGCTTTTTTATTTGATAACTAGGTTTATTAAAATTACATATCAATTCTTATATAAATCTATCTTTTTTGTTTTTCAGCATCCTGCTCTTCTTTTTCTACTTTTCTTACTATCATTTTAAGTGCTTTTGGCCTTTCTAACATTATTGTATGTCCACAACCAAGGCATTTTAATTTAAAGTCTACACCTACTCTAGTTATTTCCCATAGTTTACTTCCACAGGGATGTTGCTTTTTAGTTCTCACTACATCTCCTATATTGTATTCCATTTTATTCACCCTCCTAAGAGTTATTCATTAAACTATTCTATACATAGCTTAATTGTTAAATATCTATAAATATACCTACTAAAGTTAACAGTAAGCATTTTTATATGCTTACTGTTTCTTATGTATTTATCTTATTGCATTTTCTAAACGCTTTATCACTACTTCTTTACCTAGTACTTGCATTATTTCATACATATCTGGAGTATTTGTTCTTCCTGTTAAAGCTACTCTTAATACTGTACTTACATCTCCCACGTGTGCCTTATACGCATCTGGGTTTGCTTTAAATTCTTTCACTTCTTTTGCATAACCTAGCTCACCTGCTAACTCTTTAATTCTATCAAACCAGGTTTGTTTATCATCGTTTTCATTATAGTACTTATCTATGTATAACCTTAAAATTTTGTTTACATCTTCTTTATCATTTATTACTTGATATGGATACTCTACATCTTTATTATAGAATAGATTATCATACATATACTCTATGTTATACATTACATCAGACCATTTTGCTATATCTTTTCTAGGCTTTTTATTGCCTCTTTCTATACCAAACACTTTTAGCGCATATTCTTTATCTTCCAATACTTTTTCTAGTTCTTTGTTATATTCGTGTGCCCATTTTAACGAATTTTCGTATACTTCTTCTGCAGTCATCCTAGATATTACTGTTTTTCCTATATCTAGTAGTTTAACCATATCAAATAAAGCACCACTTACACTCATTTTATTTAATTGAAAATCAAATTCATCTAAAGCTTTATCTGGATTAGCTCTCCTCCAATTTTCAAATGTAGAATTTGCTATATTTAAAAGATATTCTTTTACAGCATCTACTGGTATTCCCTCTTCTTTGTAATAACTTACTGCTGCTTCTGGATCTTTTCTTTTACTTAATTTACGCTTATTTCCATTATCATTTTTCATTATTGGTGATATATGCGCATATTTTGGTGCTTTAAAGCCTAGCTCGTGGAATAATTGTAAATGTAAAGGAACTGATGATAGCCACTCGTCACTACGTATTACAAGTGTGGTTCTCATTAAATGGTCGTCTACTGCGTGAGCAAAATGATATGTTGGAAGTCCATCAGCTTTTATTATAACTATATCTTGGTCATTTTCTGGGAAATCTACATTTCCTTTTATTAAATCGTGATGCTTTATTTTTCTATCTTCTCTACCTGGTGATTTAAAACGTATAATATAATTTTCTCCATTTTTTATTTTTTCTGCTGCTTCTTCTACACTTAAGTTTCTACACTTTGCCCATACCCCATAATATCCTGTTCTTACTTTTGCTGTTTCTTGTTTTTTCCTTGTTTCTTCTAGCTCTTCTGTGGTGCAAAAACAAGGATATGCTTTTCCTTGCTCTAACATATATTTTGCATAAGCTTGGTATATGTCTTTTCTTAAAGATTGCTTATATGGTCCATAATTTCCTTTTTCTTCGGTTTCTGTAACCATTCCTTCATCTGGTAATATATCAAAATCTTTTAAAGAATTTACTATTCCTGTAACGCCATTTTCCACTTCTCTTTTTTGGTCTGTATCTTCTACTCTTAAGAAAAATACACCACCTGTTTTTTTAGTCATTTCTTTTGCAACTAAAGCTTGGTATAGTCCACCAATATGTACAAAACCTGTTGGGCTTGGCGCAAACCTAGATACAACTGCTCCCTCTGGCAAATTTCTTTCTGGATATTTTTCTTCGTAATATGAAATATCCTTTGCATCTGGAAATATTAAATCTGCTAAGTCTTTATAATTCATAAATCTCCCTCTCTTTTTATGTGAACAAAAAGGATTGTTCCTTAAGTCCATCGCTTAAAAATTTCTTGTATATTATATATTATTTTTTAGCAATTTACAATAGCAATATTTTTATTTTGTTTTTGCCATTATAATAATAAGCCTATTCAAATTTTAACTAGTATGATATAATTTTATAAATTTAATTAAAAGGAGATAGTTCAAATGAAAATTGGAATAGATTTAGGTGGAAGTCATATTGGAATTGCTTTAATAAATGAAATTAATGTAATAGTAGAAAAAAATGAGATGGACATAGAAAAAAGAGAAAATATAGAAAATGAAATTTTAGCTGTAATAGATTACTATATAAATAAGTTTAAGCAAAACAATCAAATAGAACTAATTGGAATAGCAAGTCCAGGTAACCCAAACAATAAAGATTTATGCATTTCAAATATTGTAAATCTTGGAATAAAAAAGCTAGATTTAAGCAATATTTATCATAAATATAACATACCTATAAAATTAAAAAATGATTCAAAGTCAGCAGGGCTTGCAGAATTCAAATATGGTTCACTAAAAAAGTATAAAGATGCAGTATTTTTATGCTTGGGGACTGGTATTGGCTCTGCAGTGTTTCTTAATGGAAATTTATTGCAAGCAAATAAATATGTAGGTTTTGAATTAGGACACATTATTATAGAAAGAAATGGAGAACAATGCAACTGTGGTAAGAAAGGTTGTTTTGAAACATATTGTGCTATGAAAAGGTTTAAAGAAAAAGCAAAGAAAATATTAAATATAACCAATATAACTTCAGAGGAATTGCTAGAGGAAATAAAGAAAAATAAAAATAATGAAGAAATTGCAAAACTAATTGATGAATACATAAACAATCTTATTATAGGTTTATCTAATGTAATTGATATATTTGAGCCAGAGGCAATAAGCTTTGGAGGAAGTTTTGTGTATTTTAAAGACTTGTTCTATGAAAAACTTGTAAAAGAAATGCATAAAAGAAGATATACATTTAATAAAGATGATGTACCAGAAATAGTTTTGGCAGAATTACAAAATGATGCAGGAATGATTGGCGCAGTAATATAGGTTATGCAAGCAAAAAAGGAATTAGCGCTATTGTAATTCATAGAATTGATAGCAACCATAATTCGAAGTTTGACAAATTTTACGAAACATAGTATAATATTTTTTAGTTGTTACCAATAAGTGGTAAAGAAGAGATTTATATATAATTAAAAATTCAAAAAGTAAAAGATAAAGCAATATGCTTAAAGTCCGGAAAATATGAAAAGCATAAATTGTATTATCTAAAAATAAAACCCAACTACATTTATTTAGTTGAGCTAGTTTTATAGTGTAAACTACCTAAAATAAAGCAAAGCAAAAGAGCGTATTATCTATTATATGGTTATTATATAAACCATCTGTGCTGTTGTACAGTGTAATATAGTAAAATGAGAAAATAATTATGCAAAAATGAATATATTAGAGAAAAGTGGACAAAATGTAAGTGTTTAATAAGGAGAAATTATATATAAATTTAATTTTTACATAAGTAAAATTTGGCGCACGAACAATTATATAGGTTTTACTAAAAAAAGCCTTATATTGTTCTATTTAGTAAAATAAAAATTAAAAAAGGAGAGAGTTAAATTTAATGGAGAATAATGATACAATGGAGAAAGCTGTTTATGTAAAAACAGAAACCAAAAAAAAGAGAATGCCTAGAAAAAATACTAAAAAAGAAGATGGGCAAACTAGTAGAACAAATTATGAAAACAAATTAAATGAGAAAAAAAGCAAAAGCAGTAAAGCAAGAAAAGAAATGCTAAACGAAAAGAAAAGAGAATCAAGAAGAGTAAGTAATGAGATTAACCAAGTAGCAAAAAAACTTAATTCAAAAGAGTTTAAGGAAAATTTTACAAATAAAATAGAAGATAAGAAAAAAAATAATACACCAAAATTTGAATTTAAAAAAGATAATTTAAAAATTATACCACTTGGTGGATTAGACGAAATAGGAAAAAACATAACTGTTTTTGAATATGGAAATGAAATAGTTTTAGTAGACTGTGGACTAGAGTTTCCAGAAGATGATATGTTAGGTGTAGACTTAGTAATACCAGATGTAACATACTTAGAGAAAAATAAGGAAAAAATAAAAGGTTTAGTAGTAACACACGGACACGAAGACCATATAGGTGCAATTCCTTATGTACTAAAACAAATAAATATACCTATTTATGCGACAAGATTAACAGTAGGACTAATCAAAAATAAATTAGAGGAGCATAAATTACTTGCATCTACAAAACTAGTTACAGTAGAGCAAGGTCAAACTATAAACTTTGGAAATATTAAGGTAGAATTTATTAGAAGTAGCCATAGTATACCAGACTCAGTAATGCTTGCAATACACACACCAGTAGGAGTTGTGCTACACACAGGAGACTTTAAAGTAGACTTTACCCCTATTGATGACAAAATAATGAACCTTGGAAGAATTGCTGAACTTGGAAATAAAGGAATACTAGCACTAATGTCAGATAGTACTAACTCAGAAAGAAAAGGTTATACTATGTCAGAAAGAACAATAGGAGATGTATTTGATAGACTATTCCAAAACAACAAAAAAAGAATAGTTGTAGCAACATTTGCATCAAATGTACACAGGGTGCAACAAATTGTTAATTCTGCTGAAAAATATGGTAGAAAAATTGCAGTTTGTGGTAGAAGTATGATAAATATGATAGAAACTGCTAGAGAAATTGGTTACATTGATGCACCAGAAAATATGTTTATAGACATAGATATGATAAAAAATTATACAGATGACCAATTAGTAATAATAACAACTGGAAGCCAAGGAGAAACAATGTCAGCATTAACAAGAATGGCAGCAGGTGAGCATAAAAAAGTAGTAATTACTCCTAACGATATGGTAATAATTTCTGCTACTCCAATTCCAGGAAATGAAAAATTGGTATCAAATGTAATAAACGACTTAATGCAAATTGGTGCAGAAGTTATATATAGTGCATTGGAAAATGTTCACGTATCAGGACACGCTTGCCAAGAAGAGCAAAAACTAATAATATCACTTGCAAAACCAAAATACTTTATGCCAGTTCACGGTGAGTATAGACAATTAAGAGCACACGCAGAAACAGCCAAAGAAATGGGCATACCAGCAGAAAATATATTTATACTAGAAAATGGTAAAACACTAGAACTAAATAAAAAAGAAGCTAAAATAACAACATCAGTTCCATCTGGAAAAATACTTGTAGACGGTTTAGGCGTGGGAGATGTTGGAAACATAGTATTAAGAGATAGACAACATCTATCACAAGACGGTTTAATAGTAATAGTTATGACAATGGATGGCTCTACAGGAGAAATTGTGTCAGGACCAGATGTGGTATCAAGAGGCTTTGTATATGTTAGAGAATCTGAAACCTTAATGGACGATGTAAAAAGAGTTATTAAACAAGAAGTACAAACATTTGAAGAAGAAGGAGTAAGAGATTGGTCAACAATAAAATCAACATTAAAAGATGACCTTAGAGACTATATATTCCAAAGAACCAAACGTAATCCAATGATACTACCTATTATTATGGAAGTATAGAATTTTTGTTGTAGTAGAAAGAATATTTTTTCATTTTTTGAATAAAATAAAAATATATTAGCAAGAGGCTATTTAAGTAGCCTCTTTTCGTTTTCCTTTAATAATCCAAGTATATTTTACTATAATTTGCAACCAAAAAAAGCAATACAAACCTTTAAAATTTATATTGCTTTTTTGTATAAAAAATTTATTTAAAAATCTGTTTATATTGGTAAATCTACCGCTTCGAATATCCAAGTACCCATATATAATTGTATACAAGGAACAACTATTACTATAACTAGGAATATTAAGAATATACCTACTATTGAGTATACTACCTGTGGTAGTACCGCCATAACTTTTTGCATTAAGTTGTCTATATCCATTTCCATATATTCAACTATTTTTCTCATCATTTCTGGTAAGTCTGTTTGCATACCTATTTTTAACATTTCGGTTTGCATTGATGAGCAAAGTCCTGAATTTTCAAATGGTTCTATCCAAGATGCACCTATCAAAATATTGTTTATTGCAGTTTCTATAATTGATAGTAGTACATAGTTTTTTACAACTGCTTTACTAACTTCAAGTGATTCCTGAATTCTCATACCATTTTCTAGGTTTAATAGCATTGCTCTCATAAGCCTAGAAAAGTCCATTGCAAATATTAGTTTACCAAAGACTGGCATTTTGTATTTAAAGTAGTGGAAGTTGTATTTTCCTTTTGGTGTATTTACATATAGTACTACAAGTCCTGCTACTATTGCAATTACTATTACTGGTATATACCATACATTCATAAGTCCGTTACAGAAGTCCACAAACCACAATGTTATTTCTGGTAATGTGTCTGTAGTTCCTGTTTCGGCAAATGCCTCTTGTATCATTGGTATGATGTATGCAACACCAAATATAAGTATACCTATAATTGCTATTAACTGCAATACATTTGGAATTATAATTTTTCTTAATTTACTACTTGTTGTATCTACATCTTCTAAGTATTTTACTGCTTGCTCTAATGACTTTGTTAGCGAACCTGAAAGTTCTCCAACTCTAATCATATTTGTATAAATATATGGAAATATATTAGAATAATATTCCATTGTTGTATACATATACTCTCCTGCTTCAACTCCGGCTAGTATATCTTGTAAAACTCCTCTTAAAGATAAGTTTTCCGTACTTTCTATTATTGTACTTAGTGCGTGGATGTTATTAAAATTTGCTTTTTTTAGTAAATAAAAGTTTTGTGTAAATATTACTATATCTCTAGTAGTTATTTTTTCTTCTCTTGATAATGCTAGGTTTACTCTTTCTTTTAAGGTTTGCTTAGATTTAGCTCTACCTTGCATTATATTAGCTGAGTCTGCCTGTTTCATAATGTCATCTATATCCATTATGTTTCTTCTATTTGCTTTGCTTTTTCTTCCCTGATAGCCTACTTGTACAACACTAATTGGCAGTAAGTCATTATTTTTTAACTTTTTTATAAGAGTGTTTCTATTTACATCTTCAACTCTGTTTCTTACGATTTGTCCCTTAGAGGTTACCGCTCTATATATATACTCTGGCATTTTTTCTCCTTTCTATATAATTTTGCATTTAATTTTTTTATTGCATTATTTTATTTGTTTTTTCTTTTCTTATTTTTAATTGCATTATTGTTCTATTTAATGTTTCTATATTTTTTTCTTCTATTTGTGCTTTTGCTTGGTCTAATGTAATTACATCATCCACAAATAATTCTGCAATTGAATTTATTAGTCCTATGCTTCCTTTTTCTAGGTTACTTTGAATAGCATCTTCTATTTCTGATACACTTATTTTTTCTTTTCTTATTATACCAGAAACAATATTATCTACAACCATTACTTCTGGAACTAATACTAATTTTCCAGATTTTGATGGTAATAATCTTTGTGAAATTACTAGTTTTAATAGAGAAGATATTAGGTATTTAACTGTTTGTTGGTCTCTTATTTCGTAGAAGTTTACCATTCTATCGATTGTCTCCGCACAAGATTTTGTGTGAAGTGTTCCTATAACTAAGTGTCCTGCTTCTGCTGTTTCTATTGCTGCTTCCATTGTTTCTCTATCTCTAATCTCACCTATTACAAGTATGTCACAGTCCTCTCTTAAACAGTTCTTTACACCATCACTATAGCATAAGCAATCTCTTCCTGCACCAATTTCTTTTTGTACTATTACAGATTTTTTACTTGTATGTTTATACTCAACTGGGCTTTCAAGAGTTAGTATTTTTTTGTTTTGATTTTCGTTTATTTCATTTATTAGTGCGTTTAATGTTGTTGTTTTACCAGAGTTAGTTTTTCCTGTAACTAGTATTAACCCCTGTGGTTGATATGTCATTCTTCTTACTATATCTGGTACTCCCAATTCTTCATAAGTTGGTAACTCATTTTTTATAAGTCTTAGAGTAAAAATTGGTATTTCATCTGCTAAAGATATATTTACCCTTAGACGTATATCTTCAAATTCGTAAGACATATCTAGTTTTTTTGTTTCTTTAAAAACATTGTCTTTGTCTACATTACCTCTTACAAAATAATCATATATATCATACATATCGTCTTCTGTCAAATGTGATGGGCAATCATATTCAATTAAATCTCTTCTAATTCTTAGCATAGGTTTTAAGTTACATATTAAGTGTACATCTGATGCATCCTTTTGCTTTGCTGCATCTAAAACTTTATCAATATCTATCATTGGTTACCTCCAAAATACTAATATAGAGCTAATTTATTGTTTAACTCATTCATATTTGTTGTGCCGTTCAAAACTTTATTTATTCCATCTACTATAAGTGGAACATACCCCGATTTTAATGCTGATTTTCTTATTTCTATTGTAGATTTGTTATCAACAATAAGTGTTCTAAGCTCATCATTTATTACTAAAATTTCAAATATACCAATTCTTCCAAGGTATCCAGTATTATTACATTTTTTGCAACCTACAGTATCAAAAGTTTTTTTGCCGTTCAAGTCAAAGTTTAAATTATACTTTTCTCCAACTTTTTCTATATAATCTTTTTCTTCTTTTGTAAAGTCTCTTTCTTTAGCACAATATGGGCATATTCTTCTAACTAATCTTTGTGATACAGATGTTGCAAGTGTACTAGAAATATCATAATTTGATACACCCATTTTTCTAAGTCTTGTTATAACTTCTATTGCATCTATTGTGTGTATTGTAGATAATACATAGTGTCCTGTTTGACCCGCTTGCATAGCAATTTCTGCTGTTTCTTGATCTCTTATTTCTCCTACTAGGATTATGTCTGGGTCTTGTCTTAATACTGTTCTTAATGATTCTGCAAATGTAACTTTTGGGTCTACCTCGATTTGGTTTAGTCCATTTATTCTAATTTCTACTGGGTCCTCTATTGTGGTAATATTTATTTCTGGTTTATTTAAGTAATCTATAATACTGTATAATGTAGTAGTTTTACCTTCTCCAGTTGGAGCTGCAATAACTGTTATACTATTTTTCTTGTTGAATGCATCTTTCACAAGTTTTTCATCTTGTGGAAAGCCTAAATCAAATATTGACCTTACATCTTCATTTTTCTTAAGTAATCTTAGAACAAATTTTTCTCCATATATGTTTTTTTGTGAAGACACACGAATGTTATAATCTGGGTACATTATAATTCTACCATCTTGTGACTCTTGTTTTTCTTGGTGCATATTTGATATTGCTTTTAATCTACCTACTATTTGTGCTTGTTTTTCTTTTCCTATATTAGCCGCATCTATAAGCACACCATCTATTCTATACCTAACCCTCATATTTTCTTGCATTGGCTCTATGTGTATATCACTTGCTCTTTTGTCCATAGCTGTTTTTATAACACTATCTATAAAGCCTGAAACATCTGCATTAACATCTATGCTTTCAGAACTTCCAGCAAATGAATTTAGTATTAAGTCTATATTTGTTTCAAATGTAATATATTTTTCCATTATTAGACCTTTATTTAATAATAAAAGTCTTACAGTTTCAACTGCTCTTCTATTAGATGTATCTGCAAAACAAACCTTTATTTTTCCACCAGCTTCTTCAAAAGGTATAGCTTTATATTGTTTTGCTATATCTATAGAAATATAATCTGTTACGTTAATTTTTATATCTGACTCTTTTAAAAGTATTGCTCTCTCATCTAAAATTTCTCCCATTGCTTGTATAAGCACATTTGGGTCACATAATCTTAAAATATTTAAAATATCCCCTATTTTTTTCTTAGGTTCTGCCTTTTGATAATCTAAAGCTGTTTCAATATCTTCTTCTGTTACAATTCCACGTTTTACTAGCTCTATTCCTAATGGCTGTCTTCTTTTTGCATCCATAGAACTTCTCCTTTCATTTGTTATTTAATTATATTATTTACATTTTTAATAATATTATTACCAATATTTCAATGTAAAGTCTACATTTTGGCTTACAGATCTGTCATCACTTTTGCCAATTTGCAAATTTACATTTATAATATTTTTACTCATTGTACCTACTTTATAAGGTTCTTCTTTTGTAAAAGTACATTTCATTACATATTCTGCTATTCTTAAGTCATTTCTATAAATTGCCCCATCTTTAAAGGTGTATGTTGGTCCATTTTTAAATTCTATTGTAGATGCCGTAACTGTTGCATCATTATAGTTTTTTATGTCTGCCACAAAAAACATTGTAAATTTATTAAATTCCCCCAAATATTTTGGAGTATCTAGTACTTCTCCAATATTTCCATAAAAGTAAGTGCTCATTGTAGTCATAGCCGCCATTACTATAGAAAGAGCAATCATATATATAACAAGTGAAGTTAATGTTATACCTTTTTGATTAATTTTTATTTGCTTAAACATATAAGCACTCCTTTCTAAAATTTTACATTTCTTTTATTTTTAATCTTTGTATTTTATATTCTGTTGTATTGTCATCAAAAGTATAGCTTACTTTTAAATTTACTATTTTTATAACATCTTCTAAATTTTCACCATAATCCGAAAATTGTAACTCAACTTTAAAACCTGATGGAATAGAAAATTTTTCTTTATAATAACTTCCTGTTTTAGTTTGCGCATCTTCGTAAGAAATTTTATCTATATCTTCCAATATTTCTACCGCATAGCTTGTCATTTGTGCCATTAGCCTTGTTTGCAAATTTGTTTTATATACATAAGTCATTAGCCCAGCTATGGTTCCAACAAAAATTGTTAAAATTAAGCAACCTGCAAGTAAGTCTTGCATAGTAAAACCATTTTCAGATTTAACTTTTTGTTTTAATCTTTCTATAATTTTTTTCATCATACCACCTATTTATAAATAAAATACCATAAAGTTTGTTGCTATAAGCACTACTATATTTGCTACACACATATAAAAACCTATTGGAATTTTTTTGTTTTCTACCTTTACTTTTTTTACTACTTTGCTTTTTTTGTTATGTAATTTTGTAATTAGTAATTGAATTGAGGTAGCAATTAGTGTAATTATTACTGTACCAATATATACTGTTTCGTATGTATATAAAACCATTAGCATTGACAATATTAAAACATCTATTGGATAACTGTCTTCGCCTTTTTTTCGTAAGTAAACTATGCTAAATAATAGTAATAAACACGATAGCATTAAATAAATAACATATCTATAGATACTAGCATCTTCTTCTACTATATATAGATATATCATATATATTGCAACACAAATAAAGCCAAATAATAGAACTGGCTTTTCTATTTTTATTCTTTCTTTATCTATTCCAGCAATTATAAACAAGCTTGCTAAATATAGTGCTCCAACTATTAAATAAATTACTGTTTTAGGTGTTATAAAAAATATACTAAACTTAATTGATAATGCGAATAACACAAAAACTAATCCAGATAATACTTCTAATAACAAATATCTTGGTCTTATTTTTTCTTTACAATATCTACATTTTCCGCCTAAAAATACATAGCTGAATATAGGAATCATATCCCAAAAACCTAGTTTATGATTGCATTTTGGACAATATGAACGTGTATGGGTTATGTCTTGTCCTATTGGTATTCTATATACTGCTAGCGTAAAAAAGCTACCAAAAAGTGCACCAATGCAAAATATTAGTAAGTATAGTATGTAGTCCATATTCTCCTCCTTATTTTAAAATAGAGGTTATACTTAAAATATAATTATATATTTTAAATTATATTTGACAAGTAATAACCTCTTCTATTATAGTTTAAAGAAATTTTAAACCGTTTAAAACTTTTTTACTGGTTTATTGTATTGCACCATTTGAGTAGTGATACATTAAGTTTGCAACTGATTTATCAACTAAGTTTAATGTTGTTGCTTCTTGATCAGCTGATCCTTTGTACATATCTGCACCTTTTTGAGCTTTATCAAATAAACCTCCATTTACTGCAAATGAGATAGATACTGTTGCTAAGATTATCAATATAACTATTGTTATAACTAAAGCAACTAAAGTAATACCTTTTTCACTTTTAAACATAAAAAACTCCTCCTTTAAAATTTTTTGTGTATATCTATATAAAATAAATATAACCTAAGTTACTTATGAATTAAATATTTTACTATTTAATTCCTTCATCATTAAAAAATGTGCCTGTTGAATTTTTATCTACTGTATCTGAATTGTTATTATTATCGTCTTTGTGATTATCATTGGTATTTGTGTTACCATTTTCATCATTTGTTTCATTTGTTGTACTTTCTAAAGCAAATGGATTTGCTTTACCTTCAGTATAACTACCAGTTTGTTTGTATATATTTAAGTCTGCATCTGTAACTTCATAACTTACTTCTACTTTTTCAGTTTCAGTTACTTCTTCTTCTATTTCGTTTTTAACTTCTTCCGGTGTGCTATATGCTTTTTTGGTAGGTACAACTCTATTGGTTGGGATATAATCGTAAAATAATATTCCCAAAACTAATAATATAGCTATACTTAATAGTAATATTATAAATACTTCTTTTATTACTGATTTTAGCATATTATCCTCCATTTCTTTATTGTGCAACACCATTTGTTCCATCTGCACTTGGTGTACCATCTGCATTAGTGTCATTTGGTGTATTAAGTGATGTTGTTGTATTTTCTAGTTTAATTCTAACTCCTGTTACATTGAATGTTGCTTGTAATGTATCACCAGCTGATGGTAGTAAATGAAAGTCTTCTATTCTAAAAGCAAGCTCACTATCATCTTCTAGTGCAGATACAAAGTCCATTATTGCAAAATATTGCCCTTCTACTGTGAAGCCTAAATTCTTTGTGACTTGGTCTCCTGCATCTCCAGTTTTTACATCCATTTTCATATTTACGCCTTCTGCTCTTGCATGTCTTCCAACTCTAACCCATAAATATTCAATGTCGTAAGTTTCTTCTGTACTTGCTTTATTTATTTCACTTTCAGTACTTACATTTGCCAATTTATAATAACTCTCCTTATTATCTAGCAATACATTTATATTGTCTGTTAACTCTGTTTCTTTTTGCTTTAAATTAACATCTATTTTTGTGTTTGTTTCAGATATTTTGGCGGTTAAGCTATTATTTAGCTCTACAATGCCTTTTACACTTTGGATGTTTAAATCTCCAATTTCTATACCTTCAGCAATAGTGAAATATGCCAATACGAGTAATAATACAAGCAATATAATTATTAAAACTTTTTTCATGGCAAATCCCCCTCTATTACTATTTTAACAAAGTCGCCTTGTTTTTCTCCTTGTGTTGATACTACATTTGTTAATATTCCATCTTCTTTAATTCTAGCTTTAAAATAACCTAACTCATCATAATATTGTGATTGTGCATATATTATTACGTGTCTATCTTCATTTGCTGATGTGTTTTCTATTTCAGTTACCTGTACTGCTTGAGGTATACTCGAGGCAATTTGCATAAGTAAGTTTGGAACTGAGCCTTTTAAACTCATATCATCTTCTATTTTGCTGTTAATATTTCTTAAGTTGTTTTCCATTTCTTGATATTTATTAGCTTTTTGTTTTACTCTATTTATATCGTTATCTGCTAAAGCTATTTGAGCATCTGTATATGAACTTATTTCTTCTGTTTCTGAAATTTTTTCATTTATTTTATTGTCTAAGTATAATGAAAAACCAGAATACAATATTGTAAGCATTAGTACACCAGCTGCACCTCTTAATAGCCATTTTTCTGTAGCATCTAATTTTCCTTTTAAACTAAAGTTAAAATTAACTTTTGTTTTTTGTTTTTTCTCTTTTTTGCCTAGGCTAACATCAACTTTTAGCCAATCTGGAAGTTGGTCATATATGCTTGGCTTTTTAAAGTTCATATTTTTTATTCCATAACCTAGTCCTTGCATTGCCACTGCAATAGCTGAATTTACTTCTATATAATCTTTAATGTTTATTTTTATACCATCTGAAATAAAATATGGCTTTAATATTTCGCATTTTTCTGTTTGAAAAAATTCTTGGAAATATAAGTCTATATTATTTACCACAGACATTGTTCCTGTTATATAAATTTTTTCAAATCTAGTTGTTGTAGTTGTTACATACTCTTGAAGCTTTGTAGCAATTTTATATAAGGTAGGCATTATATAATCTAGGTACTCGTTTTCTTCGTCTTGTAACTCTTTGCCTTCCATTGTATAAATTGTAGAGTTTTTACAAATTTCATAAGCTTTAGAATATGAATTTTCTTTGCTTTCGATTTTATCAAGTATTTCTTCTGAACCTTCTTCTAATTTTTGTACATTATATATTTTTTGGTTTATTATTGATGTAATAGTAGTTTTATTTTCAATGTTTACTATTATTATATTTTCTTTTGGCTTAATTGAAGCAATATTTGCAATGCTTGTACCTATTGGAGTCATTGTAGATACTTTGTACTCACTAAAAGGTTGTAATGATTTTGTAATTGATGATTTGTTTGTTGATACGTGAATAATTTTAACTTTGTCTTTATCATCAGGCTCATTTGATATAGCATACCTTGCTTCAAAAGCATTTTTGTTAAGCTTTTTGTCAAAACAGAATGACTCAAATTCTGTTTCTACTGCCTTCTTTAAGTCATTTTTATTAAGTAAACTGAACATATAGAAATAATTATAAGTTTCTTCTGACAAATTGATGCTGATTGGTATGTTGTAACTAAAAGTTTCTGACACGATTTGCTCTAAAGCTTCGCCGATTTTATCATAGAATTTTATTCCAAATGATTCTACTTTTAAATTTTCTCGTTCTTTAGTTACTTTTGCATATTTAATTACATTGTTTTCTATATATAATCCTAAACAGCTTGACATTTTATTCTCCTTCGTTATTTTATTTGCACCATTATTATGTTTTACAAAATGTAACAAATAATACTTGTATTTTTTTCCTTTTTTAAAATTTCTACACGTTTTTTACAGTTCTGTTAATATTTTATCTTTTTTTGTAAAAAAGTCAATATAAATTCATATGATTTAATACAAATGTAATATTGTTGTAATGTTTTTGTAATATTTTTTAAAAGAGTTATGAAAAAAATTTCATAACTCTTTTTTACTACATTCTTACAAATGCAAAAATTAAAATTATTATACCAAATATAACCCTGTATACTGCAAAAATTTTGAAACTGCCTTTATGTAAAAAGTTTAAAAGCCATTTTATAACTATTATTCCCACTATAAAACTTGCTAACACACCTACTACAAATGGAATGTTAAAAACAAAATCTTTTATTTTAAATATTGTTGCGGCAAATACAATAGGAGCCGAAAGCATAAATGAATATCTAGCTGCAGATTCTCTATCTACTCCCATTGCTCTACCTGTGGTCATTGTTATACCTGACCTAGATACCCCAGGAATAAATGCTAAGCATTGTGATAACCCTATTAAAAAGGTTTGTTTAAATGTCATATTTTCGTAACTTGTATTTGCCTTTGCTTTTTTATCTACTACATATAATATTATACCCATTACTATTAAAGCTATTGCAATAATTACTGGTTTTTTTAATGCATCACCCACAAAAGTATCTAAAAGTAATCCTATAATTCCACCAGGAATTGTTGCAATTACTAAGTACCAAAACATTTTTCCTTCTGTAGTTTTTTTCTTTTTTACAACTTGGTTAACCCCTCCAACTATCAATTTTATCCAATCTTTGAAAAAGAATAATGCTATGGCTAAAAATGTACCAAAATGTAGTGCTACATCAAAACCTTCAAAATCTATGTTAAATTGTGGGTTACTAGTCCAATTTAATAACCACGGTATTATGTCTAAGTGTCCTGAACTTGATATTGGTAAAAGTTCTGTTAATCCCTGTATTATTCCTAATAGTAATGCTTGAAATATTGTCATTTTTACCTCATTCCTTTCTTTCTTTTATTTTTTATTTAAAAAATCACATCTTGTCATTTATTATTATCTGTCCTGTTACTAGATAACAGTTTTGTACAAATTTAGGTAATATAATCTTGTATAAACTATTGTTCTGTAACCTCATTCTTGCTAAACTATAATTTGGAATCTACTACTTCTTTTATATATTTTCCTGCTGTTTTTGGCATTTCTTTTCCAGGAATTCCTAAAGCTGTTATTACTTTTAGCCCAAGTTTTTGTGCATCTGCTTTGTCTATTCCTCCTGGATTTGATGCCACATCTATTATCAAAACATTTTTATTAAATAGTTTTAATTGCGTTTCAGTTAATACAATATGTGGTACTGTATTTATTATTATATCTATTTTACCTGCAAAATTAGGTAGCTCAGAATAAATTAGTGGGGTATACCTTTTTTCTCTAATCCAAGCCAAGTCGCTTTCTTTTCGTGCTACACAATAGACATTTGCTCCTAATTTACTAAATCTATCACATAGTATTTTTCCAATTCGGCCATAGCCACATATTAGCACATTGCTTTCGTGTATTGTTTCTTCTCTTTGTTCTATTGCAATTTTTATTGTACCTTCAACTGTTGGAATTGCATTTAGTATGGTAAGTTCTTCTATTTGCAGTAAGTCTATTAAATCTATGTTTTCTAATTTTTTTGTTTCTTTTTCGTAAAAGTAATCTTTTGGTATTCCACCTGCAAAGAATTTTTTGTTGGTGTTTTCAGCAAATAGTATGCTTTTTAATTTTTCTAGTTTGATTTCTTCTTTTGCAAATGGAGCATTTACAGTAATATTGTCTTTGGTAAATGGCATTCCACTAATAATGCAATTTGACTTTGTTACAGCACTTTCTAAACTGTTACACAAAAATATATTTTCGTATTGTTTGCTTCTATTCAAATTGTTTTCTAACTCTTTACTATTTATTTCTTCTATATTATTTTCAATTTTATTGCAATAATTAAAATATTTTTCTAAACCATAAGTATAAACATTGCACTCTTCTTCTGCATACATCTCTGCAAGCTTTGCAATTCGCGAATCTCCACCTATTATTGATATATTCATAAAATCACCATCCTCCTACTGTTTTATTATATGACGGCTTATTTATTTAAGACCAGGTGAAGTATGAATTTTTTTGCTTTGGGTTGAAGTTCTTAAGGTGGGGACCGACAAGCCTACAAACTGTAAAACGAAGTCTGTACAGTTTGTGCGATGTTGGGGAACGTAAACTCAAAGTAAAAAATCTACACTTCACCTGGTCTTGATAAAAACAAATATTAACCTCTTTGCTTTTCATTCTTTTCGTTTTCTTTTTCTTTTAAGCTTTTCATCATTTTTATGTCGTCATTGTTAAGTTCACTAATTAAAGAGCAGGTTTTTGATAAGTGATTTAGAGCTTTTCGTTCTTTTAATAATAATTTGGTTTGTTTTTTTTCTTCTGCTTGTTCTTTTTCTGGCTTTTTAATTTCATTTTTTATTGGTGTAAAGACTGTTTCCTTTTGTGCTTTTTTGTATATTTTAGGATCTAATTCCACTGCTATGTTCATATAATTAGTTGCCTTTTCCTTATCTCCTTTTAGCATAGCTACCTGTGATAAATAATAATATGAGCCAGCCTCTACATCTTCACCATTTAAGCTTTCTTTAAAGTACTGTTCAGCTTCATCTAAATCACCTGCTATTAGTGCAATTTGTCCTATACTTAATTTTGCATTGTACAATAACGAATTTATTTCTGCCGCTTTTGCATAAAACTCTTTTGCTCTTTGAAAATCGTTTGTCATTGTAAACACAATTCCTAAATTATAATACAAATCATAATTTCCCGGATTGTACCTTAAAGCATTCATATAAACATTTATTGCCTCTTTATACCTTTCGTTTTCGCATAAAACTTCTCCAAGCAAATTAGTTGCTTCATAATATTCTGGATTTTTCTTTAGTATGTCCTGTAACACAGTTATGGCCTCTTCTGACCTTTGCGTTTTATTTAAAAGTCTTGCTATATTATAATTTAATTTAATATCTTTATTGTTTATTTCTGTAGCACGTATGTATTCATCTACTGCTAATGAATATTTTTCTTCTTTTTCATATACTTCTGCTAAAGTTTTATGTCCAACATAGCTTTCAGGGTATTTATTTATTAGCTTAAACAAATAATCTTTTGCCTTTTCGGTATTTCCTGAGTGTAATGCAATTTTTGCCAAAATAATATTTAACATTTCAGGAAAATCTGTTTTGGTTTTGTATTCAATCAATAGCATAATTGCTGGTATTACTATTGCAAGAATGTACATTATTATTTTTAAGAAAATGTTAAAAGTAACATTGGAAAGAAGTTCTATAAAGTTTATTACTATTCCAATAAATTCTAGTGCTAGGATGTATACATAGCTTGTATCATTTTTTTTAATAAATCTTCCAAAAACAATTATAAAAATAGCAAAAGCTAATAAATTAAAAATTATTTTTTCTATCACATCTTTTCACCACCTTTTTGCAATTGGTGACGAGCTTGTTTTGCAAAAAATCTCTAGCTTACTTTTCATACCGGTAAAGCAGAGCATTTTCTTTAATTTGCAAATTTCTCGTCATATTTTTTCATACATTTTTCTATTATTTTTTCTGCTTCCTCTCTTCCAAGCATTCTATCAACTGTAGTTGTTTTGCCCTCTAATTGCTTGTACACCTCAAAAAAGTGCTTTATTTCGTCTGATATATGATTTGGAAGTGCAGAAATGTCGTTATATACATTTAAGTATGGGTCTCTTTTAGAAATTGCAATTATCTTTTCATCCTCTTCTCCACTATCATTCATTATTAGTACTCCGATTGGATAACATTCAACTAACGTTAGTGGTACTATTTGCTCATTGCACAAAATTAGTACGTCCAATGGGTCATTATCTTCTGCATAAGTACGTGGAATAAAACCATAGTTTGTAGGATAATGTGTTGATGTGTATAAAACCCTATCTAATTTTAGCATTCCTGTTTCTTTGTCAAGCTCGTATTTTACCTCTCCTCTTTTTGGTATTTCAACAACTCCTATGAAGTCGCTTTTAGATATTCTTTCTTTGCTTATATCGTGCCAAATGTTCATTTGTTATCTCCTCCTCTATTTGAGAAAAAGGGGACTGTCCCCTTTTTCCCATTTTTCTTTCACTATTGTAAAACAAATATGATAAAATGTCTAGTAAAATATGTTATTTTTTTATTATATATACTTCTTCTCCATAACAATAAACTGTGAATAGTAGCATTTTTTTAATAAATTTCGTGCAAATGGGGAGCCGATAATATCGGCTCCCCAGACTGTTGACAAAGTAAAAAAAATTGGTCAACAGTCTTTTCTTTTTTAGAATTTTAGGTTAAAATATATATGTCC
>CALXRZ010000017.1 GCA_944391015.1 uncultured Clostridia bacterium
TTTTATTTAAGGTTTATTTATTATGCCTTTAATTTTTCTTATTGTATAGTCAAAATCTGGCGATTTTTCCTATACAATAAAAAAAGCTTAATCTAATTTATTAAGCTCTTTTTTCTATTTTATAACACTTCTTATTTCCTCATATATTCTATTTTCTACATTTGGCATTGCAACTTTTTCTGCATTTTCTCCCATTTGTTTTAGTTCATCTTTATCTTTTACCATTTTGTTTATTGTATTACCCAAAATTTCAGAGTTTAAGTCTTTATCTAGTATTATTTTAGCTGCTCCTACTTTTTCTAGTACTCGTGCATTATATTCTTGATGGTTTTCTGTTGCAAATGGAAATGGTATGAATATTGCAGGCTTTCCTACTACAGATATTTCTGTAATTGTCATTGCTCCACTTCTGCATACTACTAAGTCAGCTGTGTTCATTACTTCTTCCATATTGTATATGTATGGAACTATTTGGGCATTTTCTATTTTTTCAATGTCGATGTTAATTTCGCTTAATTTATTTTTTATTTTGTCGTATTGTTCTGGTCCAGCTGCCCATATTATTTGATAATTTTTATTTTTTTTATTTACTATAATTTCAATAAAGCTTCTGTTTATGCTTTGTGCTCCTTGGCTTCCTCCAAATACAAGTACTACTGGCTTATCAAGATTCAACCCCAGTTCTTGCTTTATTTTTGCTTTTTGTGCTTCTGTATAGTTTTGTTTTTTTAGTTTTATAGGATTTCCTGTTACTACAATATTTTCTTTATTGTCAAGCCTTTCTTTTGCTTCTTTAAAGCCTACTAATATTTTATTGGCTTTATTTTTAAAAAGCTTTACAGCTATTCCTGGGAATGCATTACTTTCGTGCAAAACTACTGGTATACCTAGTTTTTTTGCAGCCATAACTGTGGGTACGCATATATAGCCACCTGTTCCGATTAGTACATCTGGCTTAAAGGATTGCATTATTTTTTTCGCTTCACCTATTGATTTGTATGTTTTATATAGGTTTTTAAAATTTTGGATGCTTATTTTTCTTTCTAGCCCATATGCATTTATAGTTTTTAACCCGTATCCTGCTCTTGGCACTAAGTCATTTTCCAATCCTCTATTGGTTCCTATAAATATAATTTCAGAATTTTTTTCTTTTTCTTTTATTTTGTTTGCAATTGCAATGCCTGGGTTTATGTGCCCACCAGTTCCTGCTGCTGCAATTATTGCTCTCATTTTTTTGCGCTCTCTCCTTTCCTTTGATTAGTTTCTACACAAAATATTTTAGTTATTTTGTGCTGAAAATATTCACTAGGTAATATTATTCTTTTACTTTAGATTTTGAAATATTAAGTAATATACCACACATTCCAAGTAAAATTATAAGTGCTGTACCACCCGCGCTAAAGAATGGTAGCGATATACCTGTATTTGGCATAGAGTTAGTTACAACGGCTATATTTAGTACCACTTGTATCATTACAAGTGCAGTAATTCCAGTTGCAAGTAAGCTTCCAAACATATCTTTTGCTTTCATTGCAATTAGTATTCCTCTCCAAATGAATAATGCGAATAAAAGTATAACTACTACACATCCAAAGAAGCCTAATTCTTCTGCCAATATTGCAAATATGAAGTCATTTTGTGGTTCTGAAACATATAAGTATTTTTGTTTACTTTCTCCTAATCCTACTCCAAATAATCCTCCTGAACCTATAGCATATAGTCCTTGTATGGTTTGCCATCCTGTTCCTGTTGGGTCCTGCCAAGGGTCTAAGAATGTAAGTATTCTTCCGAACCTAAAGCTAGATTCTGAAGCAGATTCTCCAGCTGTAGCTAAATATACAGCTAAAGCAGTTCCACCTATTCCTCCAACTATGGCACCACTAGCTATGAAATATAGCAATCTACAACCTGCAACTATCATCATAACAAATGTTATCAATGACATTACTATACCAACACTTAGGTGATTTTGAATAAATAGTGCTATTAGTACTGGCACACCTACCATTATTAACGGAATTATAAAGCCTTTTACAAAACTTTTTAATTCGTCTTTATATTCTGTTAAATAACCTGCTAAACCTATTATTAAGCCTACTTTTGTTATTTCTGATGGTTGGAAGCTAACAAACCCAAGATATACCCATCTTGTTGCACCTCCACCTTCTGAACCTATTCCTGGAATTAGTACCAAAAATAAGATTAAAACTGAGAATACATATATTAACTTGTATAGTTTTAAGTATAAATGATAGTCAATTTTTGATGCAACCCACATAATGGCTAATCCTAGTGCTGCAAATTGTAACTGACTTGTAAAATATGTATAGCTATTTCCCGTTTCAGCTAATGCCGATGGTGCACTTGCCGATAGGACCATTACAATTCCAAAGGCTAATAAAATCAATATTATTATTATTAAGTAAAAATCTACTTGTTTCTTTTTTTCTTTATTTAAACTTTTGGTTTTATTTTGCATTCTATAAATCAATCCTTTCCGAATTGAAAGTTTTTTATTCTTAAGTTTTTCTCAGTTAGGACAAGAATTGCTGTTTTGACTATACTGAACTTGTTAAAGCTTTGCTTGTTACAATCTCAGTATGTAGAGCTGGCAAACAAGCCAGAAAACCGGAGGTGTACTTTATGCTACCCCAAAAGATTTTCGACGTAAAGTTGCCACCAAGTCAAAACACAATTATTGTCTAAACTAAATTGCAAATAGTCCGATTATACAAAACACTAGTGTAATCAAACTAAATACAGATACGATTTTGTTTTCTTTCCATCCTGATAATTCAAAATGATGGTGTATAGGTGTCATTTTAAATATACGATTTCCTGTTTTTTTATAATATGTAACTTGTATCATTACAGATAATGTTTCTATTATAGGTATAATAGCTATAATTAGTAACAATAATGGCATTTTTAAGTATAGTGCAATACCAGCTATTGCTCCACCTAACATAAGTGAACCTGTATCTCCCATCATTACTTTTGCTGGGTGTAAGTTGAATAATAAAAAGCCTAAGCAAGTTCCTATTAGGATTGCTCCTACTGCTGTAACTTCTTTTAACCCTATTAGTACAGAAATTACAGTAAGGCAAGTTATTATTATTGTTGTAACACTGGTTGATAGGCCGTCTATGCCGTCTGTTAAGTTAATTGCATTTGTTGTGGCTAGCATTACTAGCACAGCAAATGGAATATATACCCATATAGGTAGTGTAATATATTCTTTTACAAATGGTATAAATATGTCTGTTCCTATTTTAAATACTTGTGTTAATACTACAGTATATGCTACTGCTACAATCAATAGTCCTAACATTTTTGCTTTGGGGCTAAGCCCTTTTGTGTTTTTAAAAAATAGTTTTTTGGAATCGTCTATAAAACCTATTAGTCCAAAGCCTACCGACACACCTATTAGTGGCAATATTGCATTTGCTACATCTTGCTGGTCTTTTGAAAAATCTATGTATAGAAATATGCCTACTACTATTAGTACTATAATCATTATTATTCCACCCATTGTTGGTGTTCCTTGTTTTTTTAAATGTGATTCTGGTCCTTCTTTTCTTTCAATTTGACCTACTTTTAATCTTCTTAAAATTGGTACAATTATCAAAGACAATACTACAGTTGCCACAAAAGACAATAGTAGTATTTTGTTTTGGTATTGCATACATTTTCCTCCTTTGTCGTATTTAGGGACAAAACCCATTTTTTTGGTCAAGCTCAGGCTTTTCCTACTGCATCATTTCTTCAATTATGCTGTTAACAATTTCACTTTCATCAAATGGGTATCTTTTTTTGTTTATTTCTTGATATTGTTCGTGTCCTTTTCCGGCAAGCACTATCATATCCCTTTTGTTTGCCATTTTTATTGCCTTTTTTATTGCTTCTTTTCTATCTACAATGCATTCGTATTTTCCATTTGTCTTTTTTATACCTGCTTCTATATCTTTTACAATGTCTTCTGGTTTTTCTGTTCTTGGATTGTCTGAGGTAATTATTGTATAATCTGCCACTCTTCCAGAAACCTCGCCCATCATTGGTCTTTTGATTTTGTCTCTATCTCCACCACAACCAAATACCGAAATTACTCTTCCTTTTGTATATATTTTAACTGCTGATAATATTTTTTCCAAGCTTTCTGGTGTATGCGCATAGTCTATCATAATTGTTAAGCCCAATTTATTGTCTACTAGTTCGCTTCTTCCAGGCACTCTAATATTTTCTAATGCTCCTTTTATTTCATCACTATTGCATCCAAATTGCATAGCTACTGCTATTGCAGCTAGGCTGTTGTATACGCTAAATCTGCCAGGTATAGATACTTTTACTCTTTCGTTTTTGTCACCTATTTTCACCTTGAAATCAGCATATTGATTTGTTACAGTAACGTCTTTTGCAAGTAAGTCGCAGTGGTTATCTATTCCATATGTCATAAATTGACATTCAGGAACTAGCTTTGGAAGCATTATAGAATATACGTCATCTGCATTTATAAAGCCCTTTTTGCACATTTTAAATAATTTTACTTTTGAATTAAAGTAGTCTTCCATATTTGGATGTTCTTTAGTACTAATATGGTCTTCTGCAAAATTTGTAAATACTCCTATATCAAATTCGCATCCTGCTACTCTTTCTAGTTTTAAGCTTTGTGATGATACTTCCATTACTACTGCTTCACATTTTTCTTCTAGCATTTTACTAAATATTTCTTGCAGTTTTAAGCTCTCTGGAGTTGTGTTTTCGTTATCTGCAATTTTTTTATCTCCTACATAAGATGCAACTGTTCCGATTAACCCTACTTTTATTCCGTGTTTTTCTAGTATGTCTCTTATCATATATGTGGTTGTTGTTTTTCCTTTTGTACCTGTAATTCCTATTAGTTTCATTTTTCGAGATGGGTTTTTATAAAAGTTGCACGCACAAATTGCTAAAGCATACCTTGTGTCTTTAGTTAATATTAAAACTACATCTTCTGGAATTTCTTTGACGATTGTTTTATCGATTTTATCTTCCTCTGCAAGTATTACTTTTGCCCCATTTGCTATTGCCTCTTTTATATGTTTATGTCCGTCGTCATCAAAGCCTTTAATGGCAACAAACATATCATTTTTTTCTACTGTTTGAGAATTGTTTTTTATTTTTTCAACATTTATATCAAGATTTCCTTTAACTTTAAGTCCCTCTAATCCTGATAATATAGTTTTTAATTCCATAAATAACCTCATCCTTTCTTAAAGGTCAGAGCCACCTAGTTTAGCGTTTCTCTGTATAACATCATTTTTTTAATGTGTAAACTATAATTTGCCTTTTACATTATATAACTAAATTCTACTTTTGTACATAGTTTGACAATTTTTTCTTTTTGGTTTGTTATTAAATGGTAAAATATTGTTAATATGTGATTCTTACATTTGTTTCCTCATATATTTTTACTCCACTATTTGGTACTTGACTAGTTATTGTTTTTTCTGAAATATCCTCTTCTGTTTCTTCGTAGCTTATTCCTAAGTTTAATTTTTCAAGCTCTTTTTTAGCTTCTTTTACTGTCATTCCAACTATATTTGGTGTTTCTACTTCTTTTTTTATTTCTTCCTCAGATACATTATCCTTTTGAACTTCTAAATATGGAAGTACCTCTCCTAATACTTGCGAACCTATTGGCGCTGCAACACCACCTCCTTGGTGCCCTCCTTCTCCTGTAGGATTGTATAATGTAATTAGTACAACTACTTCTGGATCAGATATTGGAGCTACCCCTACAAATGATGTTACATATTTTCCCGTATTTACTCCATCTTCTGAAGTTCCTGTTTTTCCTCCTATAGAATATCCTTGTACTTGTGCATTTTTTCCTGTTCCCTCTGCCACAACAGTTCCCATCATACTAAGGACGTCTTCTGCTGTTTTTTCAGATAATACTCTTTCCCCCTCTTCTACAGGTATTTCTGTTACTTCACCAGTTGTGCTGTCTATTATTTGTTTTACTATTCTAGGCTTAACATATACGCCTTTATTTGCTATAGTACTTACTGCTGTAATCATTTGTATTGGTGTAATCTCAAATCTTTGCCCAAAAGATATTGTTGCAAGTTCAACTGGGCCAGCTTTGTCTTCTTTTAAAAATATACTACCAGCCTCTCCTGGAAGGTCTATTCCTGTTTTTCTTAACAACCCAAATTTTTCTAAGTAATCATAGTATTTGCTTACACCTAATTCTTGCCCCAATCCTATAAATACCGGATTACACGAATTTTTTAGTGCTTCTCTTAAGCTTTCTGAGCCGTGTGGATTGTAGTATCTCCAACAACTAATTCTAACTCCTGCTACTGTAATTCCACCTGTGCAACAGAACTCTCCCTCTTTATCCGTTGTTGTTATGCCCTCTTCTAATGCTGCTGAGGCAGTTACTAATTTAAAGGTAGAACCCGGTTCATAAGTATCTGCTACTGCTTTATTTCTCCATACTTTTTGCATTTCTTGTACTTGTTCTGTTTCAGAAAGATTATCCCAATTTGCTTTCAATTCTTCTATAGTAGTTTCATAGGGCTCATTTAAGTTGTAGTCTGGATAACCTGCCATTGCTAAAATATCTCCAGTTTTAGGGTTCATTACTATTATGTTTCCACCATCTGTACACTTGTTATCAATGCACGCTTCTTTTAAATATTTTTCTGCTATTCCTTGTATGGTGGCATCAATACTTAGCACCAAATCGTTTCCATCTGTTGCAGATATGTAATTTTCGCCCTCTCCATCTATTTCTCCACCATTTGCATCAGTAACCTTGGTTATTTTCCCTTTTTCACCCTGTAACTCTTCTTCATATATTGCTTCTATTCCATCTAGCCCTTGATTATCTGAGCCACAAAAGCCTATTACTTGCGAAGCCAAACTATTATATGGATAATATCTTTTGGTGTCTTCATCTATATTTATTCCAGAATCTATGTTATTAGCTTCCATCCATACTCTTAATTCATCTGCTTTTTCTTTTTCTACTCTTTTTGCAATAGTCTCTATAGAACTATTTTTCTTTACTTTTTTTAGTACTTTATCATAATCTAATTCAAAAATATTTGCTAATGCCTCTGCTACCTTTTCTTTGTTTTCTTTTGATATATTATTTGGATTAACTGTTATTGTATTTACTGTACTACTTATAGCTAATACGTTTTTACCTGTTGCATCATAAATTGTGCCTCTTCGTGGGTTTACTGCTCTATCTATGCTTTGTTGCTCTAATGCCATTTGTTTTAACCTATCTCCGTCTACAAATTGTATCCAAGCAATTCTAATTATAAATAAAATACAGACAATAATTACTATAATAAGCCAAATTTTCATTCTTCGCTTTCTACTTAAATCACTATTTGGCGCTTCTTTTTTTAATTTTTCTTTTTTAGCTTCTTTAATTTGCTTTTTATACATTTTGTTTTGTTTGTTTTCGAATTTTTTCTTTAACTTCTCTACACTATCTTCTTTTTCTTTTTTCTTTCTGCTTTTTTTCAATCTATCAATTTCTGCTTTATCAAACCTAGGCTTTAGTGGCTTTTTTATTTTTTTGTTTCTCATAATAGCTAAACCGTCCCTTCTTAAACATTACCACTTTTATAAGTTAAAAGAGTGCTAAGAAAAAGATTTTATTAAACGACGAAATGCGATTGGAGAAAAAGGAGTGCAAATAAAATCTTCTTCTTAGCACTCTTTTGTATAAATGTTATAATCCTAAAATAATTCTATTCAAGCAAATAAAAAAAAGACTAAAATATTTTCACATATTTCAGTCTTTTATTTTCCAAGTAAAGTATCTAATAGTTGTTCTAACCAGCTTTTTTCTTCGCCCATAACGATTTGTTCACTTGCTGGCTCTACATAGTCTTGCTTATCTAAGCTTACATAAACTTTTTGGCTGTTATCTAATTTTTGCATTCCTAATTTTTTTTCTGCTATTTGCTCTATGTTTGATAAATTTAAACTGTTTTCTAGGTTTACTCTTAATTGTTCGTTTTCCTTTTGAATTGCTGCTAAACTTGCTTTTAGTTTTTCGTTTTCATTAAAGCTTTCGTTTATTTGTGAATTTCTATAACTTATAACAACTAAACTAGCAAATATTAACCCTATATATATAATCATCTTTATTTGACTTTTTAAGTGCTTTTTAGGTTGAACTTTTTCTTGCTTTTTCTGTATTGTCGATGATTTTTTATTTGAATATGGTGTTTTTATTGGTTCATATTCTGGTTCTAATTTTCTTGGGCTAGTTTCGTATTGGTATCTATTATACCTATAGTTTGCCATAAGTTATTTTCACCTCTTTCCTTTTGTATTTTGTATATTTTTCTAATTTTTAGTGATTCTCTCAAATATCCTTAGTTTAGCACTTTTGCTTCTTGCGTTTTCTTCTTGCTCTTCTTTGCTTGGTAAAATTGGCTTTTTGGTTATTATTTTTCCATAAGATTTATACCCACATACACAATATGGTAAATCTTTTGGACAAGTGCATCTTCCTTCTGCTTCTATAAATGCATCTTTTACACTTCTATCTTCTAAAGAATGAAATGTAATTATAGCTAATCTGCCATTTTCATTTAATAATTTTATTGATTCTAATGTAGTGTTATATAATGGCTCTAGCTCGTTATTTACTTCTATTCTGATTGCTTGGAAAGTTCTTTTAGCAGGATGTCCATCTTTTTGTTTCGATTTCGGAATAGAATTTTTTATTATTTCGACTAAATCGCCTGTTGTTTCTATTTTTTTGTTTTTTCTTTGGTTACATATATTTTTTGCTATTATTTTAGAAAATCTTTCTTCACCATATTTGTATATGATGTCAGCAAGCTTTTCCTCTGGGTATTCGTTTACAACTTGCTCAGCTGTTAACTTTTGAGCCTTGTCCATTCTCATATCAAGCTTTGCATCTCCAATATAACTAAACCCTCTGTTTCTTTCATCTAACTGATATGACGACACTCCTAAATCTAGTAAAATTCCATCGACTTTTTCTATTCCGATAGAAGTAAGTATATTTTTTATTTCATCGTGATTTCCATAAATATATTTTACATTTTCATATTTTGCTAATTTTTCTTTGGCTGCTTTTAGAGCTTCTTCATCTCTGTCAATTCCTATTAGTAGTCCTTTTTTTGATAATCTTTTTACTATTTCCTCACTATGACCTGCTCCTCCGAAGAGTACCATCTACATATATTCCATCTGGATTTATATTTAGTCCTTCTATTACTTCATTTAATAATACTGGTTTATGTTTAAACTCCAAATTGCACACCTCATAGCAAAATTTTCATTATAGCACAATCAGTTGGTATAAATATATACCAACTGCGTGCTTAACTAAATTACTTTAAAAGTAATTTTTTCTTTAGTTTGTTACTCTTCTTTGGTTTATCAATACTTTTTTCTCTTGTAAAAATTTATGTATAAACAATCAACATTTTATCTTTTGAGGTTTCTTTCTTTTTTACCCAATAGGGAATTATCCATTCCCTATTAGATAAAATGTATCTTTTGTTTAATTATAGCTTTTGTGTTAAACTTACTTTTAACTTATCTTTTGTAATTTTTTATTTTTTCTTTTGTTTAAATTTTATACTCTTTGTCTTTAGTTTTATTATACTTTTATCTTTGGTTTACACATCTTTAGTAATTTTTTAAATTTTTCTTTTGTTTAAGTTTTATCTTTTGTTAACAAATGAGGATTAACATCTTTTGTGTTTTATAATTTTATCTTTTGTATATCTATATAAACTTTTTTATAAAAAGTTATATACCTAACATTGTCATATTTTCTGCAATTTCATCAGCTGAAATGTTTTCATCACTATTGTATTTTTTCCATTTTTCCTTGTTCCAAATTTCAATTCTAGTACCTACACCGATTATTGCAATTTCTTTTTCCATTCCTGCATATTCTCTTAAGTTACTAGCAATTAAAAATCTGCCTTGTTTATCTATTTCGCATTCTGTTGCACCTGATAGAAAAAATCTTACGAAATCTCTTGCGTTTTTGTTTGTAAGTGGAAGTGTTTTTAATTTTTCTTCGAAGTTTGTCCATTCTGTTTGTGAAAATCCAAACAAGCACCCATCAAGTCCTTTTGTTATTATGAACTTTTCACCTAAGTCTTCTCTAAGCTTTGCTGGCATTATTAGTCTTCCTTTTGCATCCAGAGAATGTTCATATTCACCGATAAGCACTTTGTTTCACCCCACTCCATTTTTAAACCACTTTCTACCACTTTTCTCCACTTCGATTAAATTGTAATACAAGTATTTAGAAAATGCAAGTATTTTTGTAAAATTTTTTTATTTTTTTTGAAAATCATTAGGATTTATAACTTATTTTTTTACAAAGAATGTATGTTTTGATTTTTTATTTCCGGCCCCCAACTACGTACAAACTGTAAAAACTTTACATTCGTTCAGTTTAACAGTTTGTAAACTTGTCGGTCCCCACCTTAAGCACTCCAATAAAAAATCAAAACATACATTCTTTGACTTCTAAATAGAATCATAAATTATAACAAAAAGCAGACTAGAAATTATATTCTAATCGATTGTTGTGCTAGTTCTTCCAGTTCCAACCACGGCTTCTTGTAAGGACCTCCAGGTATTGCAACCAATTATTCCATCTGATGCAAGTCCTCTCGATGCTTGGTAACGCCTAACTGCATCTTGCGTTGCAGAACCGAATATTCCATCTAATCCTCCTGTTCTATAGCCCAATGTATTCAAATCATCTTGAGCTATTAACACATAATTACTTAGGCTACCTCTTTTTAGTTGGGGAAAGCCACCAGAGCTACAAGCTGGCGCTCCAAATCTTTTATCAAAGTGCACCCAAGTAGGTGTAAGTGATATTGGCTCGACAAAACTCCACACTCCTGAATTGTTAGCCGAATTCCATAACCTAGTTCTTTGTGCTTGGCTGAGCCTCTGCCCTACATCAAATGCAGTTCCTGCATAGTGTTGACTTTGGCTTCCGTGTCCTCCCTCCCAAGGCCTTTTAAATGCAAAACCCACAGGAATACCAGAGCCAAAAATATACCTTTGACTATTCCAACTTTGCATAGTTCTTTTGGTAGTCCATAAGGTTGGAGATCCACTTGAGCCTCTAAACTCTCTTACTTTTAGTGTTCCATTTGTATTATATGGCATTGGCTCATTTTCTCCTCTATAGTATGTTTCCATTCGGTCAGTATCATTGTTAAATACAATTATCTTCGCCATAAAAAATAATCCTCCCATAATTTATCTTTTTATATATTATGCGAAGATTATTTTTTAGTTACTTATTTATGAATTTAGTAAAAACACTTTAAATTTACATTTTAGTTTCAAGCCTCAATTTTGTTTTGAATTCCTAAGCCGTCTCCAAAACAAGTTAAAGTTTCTACTTTTGGTTTTGTTTTTTTCGGTAAGCTTACTTTTAAAGAGTTTGCAAATTCTTTTTTAGTTTCGTTATGAATAGGTTCTATAGGTGTTTCTAGCATTTTTACATTATCTTTTTTATTAAAAATATTTTTTATAAAAGCTATTATTTTATTTAAAATATTCATTTTTAATCATATTCCTTTCTTGATGCATAGCTAATTTTATGTTTTTCTTATCTTCCTTCACTTTCTTGTGATGCTATTTTTCCTGAGAAATGCGCTAAATTTTCTTGTTTATTTATTTCAGTTATGCTTTCCCAAGGTCTGTGTCCTTTTGCTTTTGTTAAGTCTGTTTGGTAACATTCAAATTTTGCTTCAAATTCTTGTTGCGTGGTTTGTATAAATTCTCCTTTTTGCTCATCAGCAAAATAGAATTGTTTCCCCATTTCTGGTAAGTCAGCATACACATACAAAACAGGCTTTTTTTCTAAATCTTCACGTGCATATACTCTACTAACAACACATTTATTGAAGTTCAAGTTTTCTTGTCTTAGCACAGCACATTGTAAAATTCCGGTTGTTGAATTTTGACATTTTGCAAAATCAGGACAATATTCTTTAATCGCATTTAGCTCTCTTTTTAACTCTTCTGCTACTGGAAGCCTTAAATCATCTATACTTTTACATTTGTTTAAAAGAGCTTGCATTGGAAATTTTCCGTTTTCGTCTGCAAGTCCAATACTTGTATATATGCTTCTCAAACACGCATCATCTAAATTTAATGTTGCACTTGCTAGTTCATCGTCATTTCTGTGACATCCTGTATCTCTTCCTTGTGAGTCAATGTCATTTTTTCTTATTTCTGCATAACTTTTACAAAAGTTTCCCGGTCTTGCTCCATATCTTTGCATCATTAAGTTCCAAGTTGGATCTAATATTGTGTCTCCCACATTTATTGTTCCATCTGGGTTTGGTAATTGCACATTTTTTAATTTCAAAAATGCGTGGTTCATACCAGCGACCTCTTCTGCCTCAACACCTATTCGTCCTAGCATATACTTTTCTACCTGTGCAATTCCGTTACATACTCCATAGCCAGAGGCTATAATTTTCCATAGAGCACGGGAATCAGCTATATTAAAAACTTCTGTATCAAAGTCAGGACTATAACTTATTTTTTTTCCTATTGCATTATCTATATATGCAATTTTTTGTATATCGCTCCAATTTGCATCAATTTTTTGAAAAACTGATGCTATCCAGTTTTCTGCTTCTAAAAATTCTTGTACGGTGGAGTATCCAAATTCCATACTATCGTTTAATTTTATGTTTGGGCACATTTTACAAAGTTCTAAAACTTTGCCTCTATTTTCGCTTGGAATTTTCATTGGGTTTAAGTATATTAGTTCGTCTAACCCTTGGTATATAGCTAAGTCTTTGTTAAAGTCAACTTCTATTTTTCCCATTTTTGGAAGTGTGCCCATATCATCTCCCACTTTCATTTCTATAGCAGTTCTATATTCAAGTGGTAAGTTTTCTAAATCAATTTTTTCTTTTGCTTCTTGGTCTAAGGTTACAAAAACTTGTCTTTTTTCGGCTAAGCTTAACCCCATATTTTCAATATTTTGTATAATCTCTAATTGCTTTTCTGTAGTAAGCATTTTGGTAATATTATATGGAGCAATGTTGTTTTTTTGCATAAATTCTCTATTTTCAATTATAAATTGTGCTATAGATTCAGTATTTAGTGAAGATATAAGTTTTATTAAATGATTTCGTGCTAAGCCAAATTCATTATTTAAGATTATTTGCGATTTACTTTTATCCGAAAAAGTTTGTAATATTTCTAGTGTGCGATGGCTTTTTATTTTGTATGCATCCATTAGTTTAAGTTTTGTTGCTTCATCTTGAATTTCAGCAATCAATTCACTGATTTGATAATCTCTTAGCTCTAGCTCGGATACAAGACTTTTATTAGATAGAACCTGTAGTTTATACTTATCGCCTAAACTTTTTATTATTTTGTTAATATCGTAATTGTCTATTTTATAGTTTTTTAAGAAATTCAAGTCTTCAATAATAGAAAATCTAGCATTTTCGTCTAATGTAAAAATTATTTTTGTAATGTAATATGCATCTAATCCTTCTATAAGTTCTGGTTTTTTTAGTATCGTGAGCTTAATTTTACTATCCGAAATATCTTGCAAAATTTGACTTTTTAAATTAGGTGATAATTTTTTAAAATGCTCTAGTTCAAATAATCGTCCCTTTTCTTCGTCACTTAAAAATTCATTAAGTAATTGTAATAAATCTGCAACGGTTAAACTATATTGTACTAGCACACTTCTATCTGCAAATATATTAAATTTGTTGTTTGTATTTTCTAATAATTTTTTTAAATCTTGTGCATTCATATTATTCCTCTTTTGCTTTATTTTACATAAGTTTCCTAATTATTCTATTCTACATAAAACTGTGTTTCCCTCTTTAAATTATTATGTATTTTTGTTTTTATGTGTGTTATAATTTTATTATAGTATTTTTTGCATAATTGTAGGAAAGGATTGAAACTTAAATGGGAGAAGATTTATACGAAAAGCGAAATTCAAATTATTGCTATAAAGATAGCAATGTTTTAATAAATAAACTTGATATACACGATGAAAAGCTTTTGCAAAAATATGAAGCCAAGATTACTGCTGCAAAATTACTTGCTTTGCGTCAGAAAGGTATAATTGGTAATTTTGATGCCGAACATTTAGTGAAAATACATACTTATTTGTTTGAAGATATTTATCCTTTTGCAGGCCAATTTAGAAACGAAAATATAGCAAAAGGTGTGTTTAGATTTGCAGAGTATGAATATATTGAGCCTGAATTGCAAAAGCTGATGAATCAGTTAAAAGAAGAAAATTATTTAGCTAATTTATCCAAGGAAGACCTTGCCAAAAGACTTGCATACTATTTATCAGAATTGAATGTTCTTCATCCTTTTAGAGAGGGAAATGGAAGAACTACTAGAGAATTTATTAGAGAATTGGCTTTAAAGAATGGATATGTTTTAAATTTAAGCAGAGTTTCTCCTAGTGATTTTTTGAGTGCTAGTATAAAATCGATTGTTGACACTTCGGATTTATTTGAGCTAATTTTTCAGTGCTTGGAGAATTAGTTAGTTAAATATATAAGTTTCTAAATAATTTCAACAAAATCTAATTTTTTCTTAGAAACAACTGGACTTTTGCCCCATTTTGTGGTATAATATATATGTAGGTTGGTTATGAGAAAAATAATTTCGGAGGTAAAAAAATGTTTAATGAAGATGTTTTCAATTTTGATATAAACAATATTAAAAATGATTTAGCAATTGAGGGTATGGCTATTTCGGATGAAGATGTTACTTTATTCAAACAATTTGCTAACGAAGAAATAGATATGCCAAACTTAATTCAAACTATAAAGAATGAAATTGTTTAGATAAAAATTAAAGAAGCTGAATTTTAAAATTCGACTTCTTTATTTTTTTGTATTTATTATATTTTACACTTCTTTACATTTTACAACTAACCTTTGTGTTCCATAATTTGTACAAGTTATTAGTGTAAGTTCTTTTCTACCATTTGTATGTTGTGTGGTACAACTTGTATCGTCTGGTTCGACAACATATCTATCATATACCTCATATTGTAAGGTTCTTCCTGTCATATCTTTAAGTGTTACTATGTCACCATTTACTAATTCATTTAGTCTTCCAAACATTTTACCATTTCTATAATTGTGGCCGACTATACAGTAATTTCCTACCTCGTTTGGTTTAAGCTTGCTTGGCTCTGGCCAGTATCTATTAACTGATATTTCTAATAGTTCATCTGAAGTTTCCGATAGTACAGGATATGTAATTCCTATTTTAGGAATTGATATTATTGCTTCTGTGGTATATGTAACTCCATCTACTGTAGTATTGTTTATAATTTCATTTGTACTTATAGATGAATCTTCTGCCTCCTCTGCTTCTTCTTCGTTTAACACTATTATTATAGCATCGTTTTTAGTTGACTGCTTAGTAGTGTCGTCCTCGCCAGTTTGTATTTCTGATAATAATGTTTGTGATACTTCTTCGCTTTTATTTCTATCGTATTCGGCATATATGTAATATGAGGATAATAAGCATATTAAGAATACAGATATAAAGAATTGAACTTTATACATTTTCTTTTTTCTTTTTAGTTCTGGTGTAACATATAATTTTTCAGTGACTAAAATTTGGTTCAACTTAAAATCCTCCTTTTCTTTTATTTTTTATAAAACATTTACATAAATATTATATCATAAATTTATATGTTTTCAAATACTTTTTGCAATCAAATTTGATAATTCTGCAAATTGCTCCAAAGTTAATTTTTCTCCCCTTATTGCTAGGTCTAAATTTATTTGTTTAAAAATTTGTTCTAATTTTTCTTTATCTTTTATTATTCCGGCATTAACTAGCCCATTTATTAGTGTTTTTCTTCTTTGCATAAAACTTGCTCGTATTATTTTAAAAAATATTTCTTCATTTAATACATTTACAGGTGGCACATTTCTTATTTTTAATTTTATTACTTTAGAGTCTACCTCTGGTGATGGAATAAAACTTTCTTTTCCTACAAATGTTACTTCTTTTGCTTCTGCATAATAATTAACACTATATGTAATTGCTCCAGATAGTTTACCACCTGGTGCTTCGGTTATTCTGTCTGCAACTTCTTTTTGTACCATAACTGTAATGCTTTCTATATTTAATTTATCTTCAAGCAGTTTCATTATTATAGGTGTAGTTATGTAGTAAGGAAGATTTGCAACGATTTTTACTTCGCCACCTTCTACATTGTTGTCTAAAATAAGTTGCTTTAAATTAACTTTTAGTATGTCTTCATTGATTAGAGTAAAGTTATTATACAGCTTAAATCTTTCTGCCAATATTGGTATCATTTTTTCGTCTAGTTCTATTGCTATGACTTTTCGTGCATTTTCAAGTAGTTTAGAAGTAAGTGTTCCAAGCCCAGGTCCAATTTCTATAACTAAATCATTCTTTTTTATTTCTGCAGATGCCACTATTTTGTCTATAGCATTGTCGTCAATTAAAAAGTTTTGTCCTAATTTTTTGTTTGCCTTTATGTTATATTTTTTTAATATGTACTTAGTTTCTTCTAAACTACTCATATATGTCTCCTCTATTTTATTCATCAATTTCTTCTTTTAGCACAACTGTTATAACTGTTCCCTCTTCAACTTTTGAACCTGAGGTAACGTCTTGGCTTGTTACTTTGCCTGTTCCAGAATATTTTATATTTAGATTTTTATTTTTTAGTGTTGCTTTTGCTTCAGATAATGACATTCCTTTTAAGTTTGGTACAGTTTGTGATACTCTTGTGTCATTGTCTTCTGTATACAATCTTACTACTGAACCCTCTATTAGTTGTGTTCCTTCTACTGGCATTTGACTGCTTACAATTTCATTGCTATCGCCCGATATTATACATTCAAAGCCTTGTTTTTCTATTATTTTTTTAGCTTCTCCTACAGTTTTATTTACTACGCTTGTTAATGCTGTAGTTTCCATTTCACTGTCTGTTGAATTTGATGGAATTTCTAAATATGGTAATACTTCTGATAATATTTGTTCTACTACTGGAGCTGCTATAGTACCACCACCTGTTGAATCTCCTTGTGGTCCATATAATGTTAACAATATAACTAATTCAGGACTTTCAACTGGAGTAATTGCAGCAAAAGAAGCTACTTTTACTGAATTTGAGTCTGAGTAATCTGCTTCAGAAGTTCCTGTTTTTCCAGCTATGGTGTAACCTTTTACTTGTGCATAGCTTCCTGTTCCACTATCTACAACTGTTTCTAGCATATCTAGTAATGTATCTGCTGTTTCTTTTGAGATTACTTGTCTTACTTCCACAGGCTCTATTGTTGTTATAGCTCCTGTATCAGTATTTTTTATTTCTTTAGCTATTCTAGGTTGCATTAGTTTTCCATCATTTGCAACTGCTGCCACTGCCGAAATCATTTGAAGTGGTGTTATTTTAAATCTTTGACCAAAAGACATTGTGGCAAGCTCAATGCTTCCTACATTATCTAAGTCCCAAAATATGCTGTTTGATTCTCCTGAACTTCCAGAATCACCTATATCAGCGAAATTAGTATAATCGAAAAGTCCAAATGCATCATAGTATCTATATAATGTTGCTGCCCCTATTTTTCTTCCCAACTGCATAAATGCTGGGTTACAAGAATATTTTAGCGCATCTCTTAAGCTCAAATCACCATGTCCAGATGTATCAGAACAATTTATTGTAACTCCATCTATAGTCTCGTGTCCTTCGCAATGGTATACATTTGGTGTATCTGCATCTGCCAAGCCTTCTTCTAGTCCTGCTGCTGCAGTTACTATTTTAAATACAGAACCTGGCTCATATGCATATGATATTGCTCTATTATTCCAAGTCTGCTGTTGCAAAGCGTATTGTTCATCTCCTGACATATCTTTCCACTCATCTTCTGGGACAAAGTCTAGTGTATATGGGTCATTTAAGTTATAGTCTGGATATGTGGCCATTGCTAATATGTCACCTGTATCAGGATCCATTATGATTACGTTGCCACCCTCTTTGCAATCGTTTTCTTCGCAGGCTTGCTTTAAATATTTTTCTGCTATTTGTTGTATGTTTGCGTCTATTGTTAATGTTATGTCATTTCCATTTTGTGGAGCAATGTATGTTTCGTCTTCATAAGGTATTAAGTCTTGTACTGCATCTTGTGCAGAGGTAACTCTACCAGGTGTTCCTGTTAAAATATCATTCCATTTTAGTTCTAATCCCCATAGTCCTTGGTTATCTGTACCACAGAAACCAATTAGGTTAGAAGCTAAATTATCATATGGATAATATCTTTTTGTATCTTCATCTATGTTTATTCCACTATATATATCGTTGTCTTTCATCCAAGTTTCGAGTTTTGATATTTTATCATTTTCTACTTTTTTTGCTATTGTTACGTTTGTAGTATCTGTTCTCGATACTTTTTCTAAGGTTTCTTCATAATCCAAATCAAATATTTCGGAAAATTCTTTAGCTACTGTCTCTTTTAATGTTTTAGTTTTAGCTTCGTCAATTTCTCCCTCTTCATCTTCTACTATTATTTTTGTTGGGTCTATACTTACTGTGTCAACCTGTGCACTTATTGCTAAAGCCTTTCCTGTAGAATCATATATAGTTCCTCTTTTAGGGCTTATAGTTTTGCTTGCAGTTATTTGTCTATTCATTCGCTCTGTTAAATCTGCTCCTTGTACAATTTGAAGCCACGCAAGCCTTCCAATTAGTACTATAAAGACTATAAAGAATACTATTAACATTCTACCTAGTCTATCGTTTATATTAAAAACTTTTTTTACTTTACTAGATACTCTATTATTTTGAAATTTATATACATTTGTTTTTTTATCTTTTTTCAACCTTTGTATCATCCTTTCATAAACATTTTTACTATGCAACAAAAACAGGCTACATTTTGTAAATTAAGCAAAGCAAGAACACCTATTTTTTCGCCACATATTTTTGCTCACAATTCTCCTATTTTATTGCTAATATTCTATAATACTTTGATTTAAAAATCAAGATACTTCACAGAAAATACACAAAATAGAGTTACTTGATAATGGTGCTTAATAAAACACTATTATCAAGTAGCGAATATAAAAATTGTAACTAAAAGAGGAATAAGTTTATTTACTCATTCCCCTTCAAAATTATTTTTTAACTATTAAAAATCTGGTCAAATTCTTCTCCATCGATTTTTTCTTTTTCTAAAAGAACTCCTGCAACTCTGTGAAGTTTGTCTATATGTTCTCTTAATATTGATTCTGCTTTTTTGTATGCAGCGTCTATTATGCTTTTAACTTCTTCATCTATTATTCCTGCTGTTTCTTCAGAATACTCTTTTGCTTGAGCAAAATCTCTTCCTAAAAATACTTCTTCTTGGTTTTGTCCTAGAGTAATAGTTCCTACTCTATCGCTCATACCATATTTAGTAACCATAGCTCTTGCTATTTTAGTTGCTCTTTCTATATCATTGCTTGCACCGGTAGAAATATCATCAAGTATAAGTTTTTCTGCAACCCTACCACCTAGAAGTGATACTATATTTTCTACCATTTCTGTTCTAGACATAAATGATTTATCTTCTGTTGGTCTATACATTGTATATCCACCAGCCATACCTCTTGGTACTATTGATATTTGATGTACTGGATCTTGAGTTGGTAAGAATCTACTTACAACAGCGTGACCAGCTTCGTGATAAGCAACTAATTTTTGCTCTTTATCGCTTCTTACTCTAGTTCTCTTTTCAGGTCCCATTGTTACTTTTACCATTGCATCTTCTATTTCTTGCATACCTATTTCTCTTAGGTTTCTTCTAGCTGCTAAAAGTGCTGCTTCGTTTAATACATTTTCAAGGTCTGCCCCTGAAAAACCTGATGTGTTTTTAGCTATTGTTTTTAAATCTACATCTATTGCTAATTTTTTCTTTCTGCTATGAACTTCTAGTATTTGCTCTCTTGCTTTTACATCTGGTGAACTTACTACAATTTGTCTATCAAATCTACCTGGTCTTAATAGTGCTTTATCTAGTACATCTGGTCTGTTTGTTGCAGCAAGTACTATAACTCCTTCATTTGCAGAGAAGCCATCCATTTCAACAAGTAATTGGTTTAAAGTTTGCTCTCTTTCGTCGTGTCCTCCACCAAGGCCTGCGCCTCTTTGACGTCCTACTGCATCAATTTCATCTATAAATATAATACAAGGTGCTTTTTTCTTAGCTTCATCAAACAAATCTCTTACACGTGATGCACCAACACCAACAAACATTTCAACAAAGTCAGAACCACTTATAATAAAGAATGGTACTCCTGCTTCTCCAGCAACTGCCTTTGCTAAAAGTGTTTTACCAGTACCTGGTTGACCAACAAGTAATACTCCTTTTGGTATTCTTGCTCCCATATCTGTGAATTTTTTTGGGTTTTTTAAAAATTCTACTATTTCTTCTAGTTCTTCTTTTTCTTCGTCAACACCTGCAACATCATCAAAAGTAACTTTATTTTTATCTGTTGGATTCATCATTCTAGCTCTACTTTTACCAAATGACATTGTTTTGCTTCCACTATTGTTTCCTTGACCACCACTCATAAATATAGCCCAGAAGATTAGGAAAATTATAAGTATTCCGAATGGGGTTAGTAGACTTAATATAAATACCCAAATAGATTCAGACTTTTCTGTAACAGTTACGCTACCTGCTGTCATACTTTCTTGTAAATTGTCCATTAAATTATCAATACTTGGTATATTTACTTGTTTTATAAAATTTTCATTTTTTAATTTTACTTCTGCAGTCATACCATCAGCAGAAATTTCTATTTCTGACACTTCTCCAGCTTCTATGCTCTCTAACAGTTCAGAATATGCAAGCTTACTGTTGTCATTATCTACTATGGATGTTAATAAAACTACAAAAATTATGCCTATAATTAGCCACATAGCTAATGTTTTTATTCCACTTTTCAAATTTAAACTTCCTCCTTTTTGGCACTTTTGGGGACAGGTTCCAATTCAAGGCCTTAGCATCATTATTATCACCTTTGAAATATACCATATAACTTTACTTATTTCAAGGCTTTTTTTGTAATTTTTTTATGCCGTTTTATTATTGTCTACGGAAACTCGAGTTAGACAAGAAAAAAATTTTTCCTTTTTTTACATATATTTTTATTCCCTTACGTGGTGTTAAATATTTATTGCCTATATTATTTTCACAAAGTTTTATTATATCGTCTATATGTATTTTTTCTATTCCTACTGCTCCACCATAAAGTTTTGATATAGTATATAATATTAGTCTTGATTTTATTACATTATCTAATTCATTAAATTCTTTTAAATTCAAAATTGCTCTAATTTCTTCTTCTTCTGTTTTTGCTATATTTGTGGTTATTACGTCTTTCTCAATTTTTTCTATTATATTGTTAGCATTTTGTTTTTTACTTTTTTGCACTATATAATTTGTATTGTTTGGCTTAGTATTATTATTTTTTTCTACTATTACTATTCTTTTATATTCTTCTTCTACCATACTATTTATAAAGCATTCCTCTTCTTCTGCTATGTTCGATAGTCTATTGATTCCCTCTATTATATTAGGGTTAAATTCTTTTTGTATATATGGGATTAACAAGTTTCGTATTTTGTTTCTAGTATAAATATTTTCTTTGTTTGATTTGTCATATCTAGGACTTAATTTTTCTATTCTGCAATATTCTTCTATAGTAGCTCTAGTTGTTTCTATTAGTGGTCTTATAAATTTGTTATCTCGCATTTTTTCTATTCCTTTTAGCCCAGATATAGAAGTTCCTCTGATTATATTCATAAGTACTGTTTCTGCATTATCGTTACTATTATGTGCTGTAGCTATTTTGTTTGCCCCCACTTTTTCTGCTACTTCTTCAAAAAAAGCATACCTTATATTTCTTCCTGCCTCTTCTGTTCCAATTTTTAATTTTTTTGCCTCTGATTCAACATCTATTTTTTTGAAAAAGAATTCAACATCTATTTTTTTGCAAAATTCTCTTACATACTCTGTTTCTTCATCTGCTTCTTTTCTTATACTATGGTTAATATGTGCTACATAAATTTTTATATTCAATTTTTCTTTAAATTTGTTAAGCACATTTAATAAAGTAATAGAATCTGGTCCACCAGATACTCCTATTACGACTTTATCTCCATCGTTTATCATATTATATTTTTTTATTGTAGTAAGTACTTCCTTTTCTAACATAATCCTCACCTTTATATTTTTTAGATAACCCAGAGTCATGACTATGCTCTGGGTTATTCTTTTTTATTCTCTATATTTATCAATATTAGCAAATTTGGTATAATTTCCAAGCCATAATAGTTCTACAGTTCCTGTAGAGCCTGCTCTATGTTTAGCAAGTATAACTTCTGCTATATTCTTTTTTTCGCTATCTTCGTTATAATAATCATCTCTATATAGAAACATAACTATATCTGCATCTTGCTCTATTGAACCAGATTCACGAAGGTCAGAAAGCATTGGTCTATGGTCTGGTCTTTGCTCTGGTGCTCTGGATAGCTGTGATAGTGCTATTACTGGGACTTCTATTTCCTTTGCCAAAATTTTTAATGAACGGCTTATTTCTGCAATTTCCTGCTCACGGCTAGAACCTCTTTTTCCACTACCTTGTACTAATTGCAAGTAGTCAATTACTACTAGTCCTATGTTTTTTTCAAGCTTCATTTTTCTGCATTTAGCACGTATTTCCATTATTGAAATTCCTGGCGTATCATCTATAAAAATTTGTGATTCCGAAAGTGCTCCAGAAGCCTCTGCAAGTTTGGCCCAGTCTTCATCCTCTAGTGTTCCGGTACGTACTTTATTGCTATCTACCATTGCCTCTGAGCATAAAATTCTGTTTACCATTTGCTCTTTTGACATCTCCAAACTAAAAATTGCAACTGGTACATTTGCTCTTACTGCTGCATTTGTAGCTATATTTAGTGCAAAAGCTGATTTTCCCATAGCAGGTCTTGCAGCTACCAATATTAAATCAGATTTATGAAGCCCTGCAGTTTTATAGTCTAGGTCTACAAAACCTGTTGGTACACCTGTTACGTGTTGTTTTCTGTTATATAATTGTTCTAGTTCTGTAAAAGTGTCTACTAAAATATCTTTTATTGAACTATATCCTTTTTGATTTTTCTTTTGCATTACTTCAAAAATCTTTTTTTCTGAGGTATCTATTATTGCTTCAACCTCTTGTGTAGGGTCATACCCTAAAGTAATTATATCGTTTGCTGTTTTTATTAAGTTTCTTAATATTGATTTTTCTTCTACTATTTTTATGTATTGCTCAACATTAGAAGTGGTTGGTACTTTATCTGGTAATTCGGCTATGTATTCTAGTCCACCAACTGCCTCTAGTTTTCCCATAGATGATAATTCTGATTTAAGTGTGATAATATCTATTGGCTCACTTCTATTATATAAGTTAAGTATAGCAGTGTATATAATTCTATTGTCTTCTCTGTAAAAATCTGTTTCTTTTAGCACCTCTACTGCAGACGAAACAGCATCTTTATCTGTAAGCATACTACCTATTACAGCTTGTTCTGCTTCTGTATCATTTGGTGGTACTTTTCCTAGCTCCATTTTTTTCACCCCTATTTAAACAAACTATCACTTTGCCTATTCACTAATAACTTCTACTTTTAAATCTGCAGTTATTCCTTCAAATAATTTGATTGATACATTAAAGCTTCCTAATGTTTTTATAGCTTCTTTTAACTCAATTTTCTTTTTATCTACTATAAAATTATATTGATTTTTTAAATTTTCAGAAATTTCTTTGGAAGTTACGCCTCCAAAAATTTTGCCGTTTTCTCCTGCTTTAACCTTTATTTTAAGCATAATTCCTTTTAGCTTTTTAGCAAGTTCCTCTGCATTTTGTTTTTCTTGGTCTTTTTTGTAATTTGCAGATTCTTTTTTATTGTTTAGCTTTGACATATTTTCTGCATTTGCTTCTACTGCTAATTTTTTTGGCAATAAATAATTTCTTGCATAACCATCTGATGCATTTATTATTTCATCTTTTTTACCTACACCTTTTATATTGTCTAGTAAAATAACTTTCATTTTGATTCCTCCTTTAGATTTGCTCACTAAAATACTCGTTAATCCTATTTATAAGTTCTTGCTTAACTTCATAAATATCCATTCCTTCTACTTGTGCTCCAGCTAAGGTAATATGACCTCCACCACCAAGCTTTTCTAATATTACTTGAACATTTATATCTCCTATTGAACGTCCACTAATACATACTTTATCTCCTGACTTTCCTATTACAAATGACGCTGTAATATTGCTTATTGTAAGCAATTCGTCTGCTGCTTTTGCACATATTACATTTGAGTCTTTGTCTTCGTCCTCATATACAGAAATTGCTATTGTATCATATACTAGTTCTGCTTTTCCAATTATATTAGATATTTTGTTATATGTTTCTAAATCACTTTGGAACCATTTTTTTACTTTTATTATATCTACGCCACATTTACGTAAGTATGCAGCTGCTTCAAATGTTCTAACTCCTGTTTTAAACGTAAAGTTTTTTGTGTCCATCATTATGCCTGAATATAGTGCTTCTGCTTCAAAACTTGTTAGTTCTGGTTCAGAATTTGCATATTCTATAAGTTCTGTTACAAGTTCAGATGCTGATGAAGCATATACCTCGTGGAATGTAAGAGTTGCTGTTTCTATATAGTCAGGGCTTCTTCTATGATGGTCTACTACAAATATTTTTTTGGCTTTAGCTAACACTTCTGGTGATTCTACATAGTTCTTTTTGTTTGTATCAACCACTACTAGCAATGTATCATCGTCCATACTTTCAACAGCTTTTTCTGGCTCTACGATAATATTCTCATATTCTTTTTCGTTATTCAATTCGCTTAAAAAAGCTTTTAAATTTTCCCCTTTAGGATTTAATACGATTTGTGCTGATTTATTTAGATGCTTTGCTAATCTGTATATTCCCATACTAGCACCAATACAATCCATATCAGAATTACTATGTCCCATTATTAAAATTTTGCTTGCCTCGTTTATTAGCCCCTCAAGTGCGTGTGCAATAATTCTTGCTTTTACCTTTGTTCTTTTTTCAAGTTCTTGCGTTCTGCCACCAAAGAAAGTATATTTATCGCCCTCGTGTATAACTGCTTGGTCTCCTCCTCTTCCAAGAACTATATCCAAAGCTGCTTGTGCAGTTTTGTACTTTTCTAAATTGCTTTTTCCGTCATTTGATATTGCTATACTTAATGTAAATTGCATTTTATCAGATGGCTGTAAATCTTTTATTACATCTAGTATGTCAAACTTTTTGTCTTCAATTTCTTTTATGTATTGCTTTTCAAATATGCACACAAAAGAGTCTCTTTCTGATTTTAGTATTAAACCATTGTATTCTGATGCCCAATTATATAACCTTTTTTCTATTTCTGCCATAAGTTGTGGCTTTTCACTATCTGGTATTCTTTGTATAATTTCCTCATAATTGTCTATCATTATGATTCCAATATACATATCTTTATTATCAAATAAACTTTCTAATTCTACTAATTTTGTATCATCTATAAAATATATTGTAATAATATATTCATCTCTTAATGGCATATAGTCTCCATAAAGTTTATATGTTTTTTTATCTATTTTAATCTCATCACGTATTTTTTCTTTTCTATCATTATTTTTTATTTCTAGCTTAACATCATTTAAGATTTTAGCTAAATAATTATTTATATCAATATTTGCAAATTCTTGATTAAATTTTGTGTTTCTAAATATTAGGTTTCCATTTGTTTCTGCTATTACCAATGGAAATGGCGAATTTACTAGTGCAATTTTAGCTACTTTATCTACACTAAATGTTAGATTGTTGATATGCTCAGTTAATTCTTCTTGCCTTTTATTATTTGTCCAATATGCATAAACCATTAAAAGTCCATACACAATAATTGATGGAATTATTAAATATGGATTATATACACATATTACAATTAAAAGTATTGCAATAATAGCTAAATATATTTTTGTTTTTGATACAATTTTTTGCAAAATTTTTTTATTATGGTTCATAAAAACCTCCATTAAAACAGTTTATATTGTACTATTTTTCGCAGTTTTTGTCAAGGTTACATAAGATTTATAAGAGGGACCGGGCCTGTTTTGTAAATCAATCAACATAAAAAACTTAGGCAAGAAAGTATAATTTTCTTGTCTAAGTTTTTTTCTTAAGCCTCTTTATTTTCTATGTCTGCCACTTCTGTATTTATGTGAATATCTTTATATTTCGCCATACCAGTTCCGGCAGGAATTAGTTTTCCTATTATAACGTTTTCTTTTAGTCCTATCAATTCATCTACTTTGCCTTTAACTGCTGCTTCTGTAAGAACTCTTGTTGTTTCTTGGAATGATGCAGCTGATAAGAAGCTTTCTGTTGCAAGTGATGCTTTTGTAATTCCAAGTAGAACACGTTTGTATGTTGCTGGTCTCTTTCCTTCTGCTATTGCTTTTTCGTTTGCTTCTTCTACTTCGTATACATCCATAAGTGAACCTGCAAATAATGGTGTGTCCCCATTGTCCTCTACTCTTACTTTCTTTAGCATTTGTCTTGCAATTACTTCAACGTGCTTATCATTGATGTCAACACCTTGGTTTCTGTATACTTTTTGTACTTCTTGTACTAAGTATAAGTATACTCCATCTGGTCCATTAATTGCTAAAATTTCGTTTGGATTTATAGAACCTTCTGTAATTGGAGCTCCTGCTTTAATTTCGTCTCCATCTCTTACACGAAGTTTAGATCCAAATGGTATTGTATATTTCTTTGCGTCATCTTTACCTGTAACTGTAACTTCTTTTCTTGTTTTGTCGTCTGAAATACTTACTTTACCATCTATTTCAGAGATTATAGCTAATCCCTTTGGTTTACGAGCTTCAAATAGCTCCTCAACTCTAGGAAGACCTTGTGTAATATCTGCAACACCTGCAACACCACCAGAGTGGATAGTTCTCATTGTAAGCTGTGTACCAGGCTCACCAATTGATTGTGCTGCTATAATACCAACAGATTCTCCAATACTTACTTCTTCACGAGTTGCTAGTCCCATACCATAACATTTAGCACATACACCGTGCTTTGTTCTACATTCTAGTACAGAACGAACTTTAACACTTGTAATTCCAGCTGCAACAATTTTATCTGCAATATTTTCAGTAATTAGTGTGTCTTTATCCACAATTAGTTTATTTGTTTGTGGATTATAAATGTCTTCTAATGGATATCTACCTAGTAATCTTTCTTCTAATTTTTCAACTACTTGATTTCCATCTTTTATGTCTGATAATTCTATTCCATGTGTTGTTCCACAGTCATGTTCTCTAACAATTATATCTTGTGATACATCAACAAGTCTTCTTGTTAAGTATCCAGAGTCAGCTGTTCTTAAAGCTGTATCTGCTAAACCTTTTCTAGCACCATGGGCAGATATAAAGTATTCTAGTGGGTCTAGTCCCTCTCTAAATGATGATGTAATAGGGATTTCAACTGTTTTACCTGTTGTAGATGCCATAAGTCCACGCATACCAGCAATTTGTCTTAATTGGTTTAGGTTACCTCTTGCTCCTGATTCTGACATCATATATACTGGATTTAGTTTTTCAAAGTTATCTTTCATTGCGTCTGTAACTTTGTCTGTAGCATCTTCCCATATTTTTATTACAGAGTTATATCTTTCTGCGTCTGTTATTAAACCACGTCTATATTGTTTTGTTACATTATCTACTTGTGCCTGTGCATCTGCTAATATTTGCTTTTTAGCTGGTGGCACTTTAACGTCATCAACAGATACAGTAATACCAGCTGTTGTTGAATATTTGTATCCAGTTGCTTTAATATAGTCTAGAAGTTCAGCTGTTTTGCTTAATCCATGTTTATTTATGCATTTTGCAATAATTTTTCCAAGATTTTTCTTCATTACTGTGAAGTTTAATTCTGGTTCAAATGCATTTTCTGGATTGCTTCTATCTACAAATCCTAAATCTTGAGGTATTCCCTCGTTATATATAAGTCTTCCTACAGTAGTTTTTACCATTTTGCTCTTTTTCTCACCATCAATTTCCTTAGTAATACGTACATTTATCATTGCATGCATTCCTAAATCGTGATTAAAGTTGGCCATTATAGCTTCTTCTGGTGATGAATAGTATCCACCTTCACCTGGCTCTCCTGCTACTTCCATTGTTAAGTAATATGCACCTAAAATCATATCTTGTGTAGGTACTGTAACTGGTTTACCATCTTGTGGTTTTAAAAGGTTGTTTACAGAAAGCATTAAATACCTTGCTTCTGCTTGTGCTTCTGGTGATAATGGTAAGTGAATAGCCATTTGGTCCCCATCGAAGTCAGCATTGAAAGCTGTACAAACTAATGGGTGTAATTTTATTGCTCTACCTTCAACTAAAACTGGCTCGAATGCTTGAATACCAAGTCTATGTAGTGTAGGAGCACGGTTTAGCATTACTGGATGGTCTTTTATAACATCCTCTAATATATCCCATACTTCTGGACGTAATCTTTCTACCATTCTTTTTGCGTTTTTGATGTTGTGTGCAATTCCACGTCCGACAAGTTCTTTCATAACAAATGGTTTAAATAGCTCTACTGCCATTTCTTTTGGAACACCGCATTGATAAATTTTAAGTTCTGGTCCTACAACTATAACTGAACGTCCAGAATAGTCAACACGTTTTCCAAGTAGGTTTTGTCTAAATCTACCTTGTTTTCCTTTTAATAAATCTGATAATGATTTTAAAGGTCTGTTTCCAGCTCCTGTTACTGGTCTTCCACGTCTTCCATTATCTATTAGAGCATCTACAGATTCTTGTAACATTCTCTTTTCATTTCTTACAATTATTTCTGGTGCACCTAATTCTAATAATCTTTTTAATCTGTTATTTCTGTTTATAACTCTTCTGTATAAATCATTTAAGTCTGATGTAGCAAATCTACCACCATCTAATTGTACCATTGGTCTTAAATCTGGTGGTATTACTGGTACAACATTCATAATCATCCATTCAGGTCTATTTCCTGATAGTCTAAAAGATTCAACTGTATCTAATCTTTTTACAAGTTTTGCTTTCTTCTGCTCGCTTGCTTTTTCAAGTTCTTTCTTTAATTTATTCGATAATTTATCTAAGTCAATTTCTGCAAGTAATTTTCTTATTGCTTCTGCTCCCATTTCAGCTTTAAAAGAGCCTTTTCCATATTTTTCTTCTGCTTCATGGTATTCTTTTTCAGATAGAACTTGTGCTTTTGTAAGCCCTGTTTCTCCTTTATCTGTTACTATGTATGAAGCAAAATATATAACTCTTTCTAGACTTCTTGGAGATACATCAAGCATAAGTCCAATTCTACTTGGAATTCCTTTAAAATACCAAATATGTGCTACTGGTGCTGCAAGCTCTATATGTCCCATTCTTTCACGTCTAACTTTAGCTTTTGTAACCTCAACACCACAACGATCACAAACAATACCTTTATATCTTACTCTTTTGTATTTACCACAATGGCATTCCCAGTCCTTTGTAGGTCCAAATATTCTTTCACAGAACAAACCATCTCTTTCTGGTTTTAGAGTTCTATAGTTTATAGTCTCTGGTTTTTTAACTTCACCTTTAGACCATTCTCTTATTTTTTCATCTGATGCTATACCTATTTTGATTTTATCAAAAATATCTAATTCGTCCACGCGGTTTAGCCCCCTTAAATATTTATTTTTCGCTTCTAACTCAGTATTTAAGTTTACACTGCTGTACAAGTTTTAATGTGACATCAAGCACCTATTTTAGAAGCTATTTAATTAAAAAATCTTTGTATTTTATTAATTGTTATCAATATATTTTTCTATAATATCATCAATCTTATTTTTTGCATTATTATTTATTTCTTCATATGATTTTCCATTAACAAATAATAATGAATTATTCACAAATTGGTAATTATTTTTTTGTTGCAATAATTTTTCTAATTCTTTTAAATCTTGTCTTAATTCTTTCATCTGCTCGATATCTAGTTGTTTAGTGTATTCTTCATCATATGATTTTACCATTACTCTTCCCAACATACTTATAGAATAAACTGGATATATCATATCTTCCATACTATTATAATTTTTATCATAGTAAAAATATAATAAAAATCTATTAATATTTAATATAATAAATAATATTACTATAGCTATTATTAAAATTGTTATCAAAACAATCTTTGCTTTATTTGTTTTTTTCTTTTTTTCCATATTTATCCTCTTTTATTTTCAATATAAATTTAGTATTACTAAACCTTTTCTTTATTGATGAGCAAAATATATTCAAAATCCTAAAGAATTACTAAAATCATACTTAATATGCTCCATATAAAATATTCTTTAGGATTTTAAAGGTATAAAATACTACCTACTCATCATCATCAATAATATCTTGATCATTTAAAAGATTGTCCTCTCCTAAATCTGTATCTCCAAG
>CALXRZ010000018.1 GCA_944391015.1 uncultured Clostridia bacterium
CTGTTGTATTTGTGTCTGGCTCTGGGTCTGGTTCATCTGGTATGTCTGGGTCTTCTGCCATTATATTTGCATATTCAGTTAATAAAGAATTCATCTTTCCAGTCTCTTGTTCTACTGCATTCTCTGCTGAATTTTTCGAATTTTTTGCACTCTGTATTAGCCCGTTATCTCCTATTACAGCATTTATTGATATTGTTGCTAATATTACTAGTATTATTATTGTTACCACTAATGCTACTAATGTTATTCCTCGCTCTGCTAAGCTGTGTTCTATTATTTTTTCCTTTGCCGTGTTTTTCTCTGCTATATTTCTTTTAGTTGAACTTTTTTCTGTTGTGCTTCCTTTTTGGATTCTTTTTCTTAATTCCATTATTTTACCCCTTTCCTTTTTTATGTATTTTGTATTTTTCTAATACTTGAAAATTTTGATTTTTTGAAATTTTTAAAATTTTACAAATACATTTCTTTGGTTTTTTTATATATTTTTTAAATTTAATATCTACTTTTTTGTTTTGATTTATTTATGTATGCTATATAAAGTAATAAAAGCCTAATAATAAAACACACAAAAAGGACAGACTATGTAGACTCTTTTACTTTGCTACATAATCCATCCTTTTTTCTATTTTTATTCTATTTATTTGTAATTTTTTTACTATTATAACGCCCGCAAATACCGTATTTTGAGCACAAAAATCCAAGCCTAATTCACTAAAATTAGTCTCTCTCTCTCTCTCTCTCTTACAGCCTCAACGGTTTTAATCATTTTCTTTTTTCACTCCTCTTTTTTTGCCTATTTTGTACAGTCTTTGCCTATTTTGTACAGTCTCTGTTATTCTACTACTGCCATACTTTTCGCATTTTTTTGCATTGTATTTTGAGCTTATTTTTCTCATTTTATACTTTATTTTTATAAGCAATTATTATTATAAATTATGTAACATAATCCACATATTTATACCATTGCTTATATAAAGTTTTTTAAACTTCATAATTTTATTGTATGCTATTTGTATTCGTTTTTCAAGTATCTTTAGCTTTTGTAACACATTCTTAATATTTCTGTAATACTTTTGTAATATATCATTCATAATATGCTACTTACTTATTTTATTGCATTTATTCTTTTATTGCAGATTTTTTAATAACTAAAAGCAATTTAAGATTTAATAAATTTTGCTATTATATATTTTGTAACCCTTTTTCTATTTTTGAATAATATATACCATACTAAAGAACTTCAATAAATACATTTTAGGTTTTATAAGGAGGTTAAGAAATGGGAAATTGTTGTTGTAATAATAGCGAACTATTATGGTTTATAATCCTATTCTTGCTACTTTTCTGCTGTGGAGGTAACAACTGTTGTGGCAACTCGTGTAACAATTCTTGCGGTTGCTAATTACATTAGAATTTTAAATTTGAAAGGAGGGGAAATGTATGCCAGAAAATAGAGGATGCGGATGCGGTTTTGGATTTGGTGATGATTGTTGCTGGATAATAATCGTATTAATACTAATTTGTTGTTGCTGTGGTGGTAACAGAGGTGGATGTTGCTAATTTAATTTAGCTAACTCTACAATCAAATAACAAACTGGCCCGACTAGTAATCAAATATTACCAGTCGGGTTTCCAGAATATTGTTATCTATGACATTTAAAGAGGCTTTTTTCCAAGTAAAAACTCCTCTTTTATTTTTTCATATAATAATTCATTATATGTTTATTTTCTTTTTTTATTGTTTTCTTTTCGCCTGTCACTTTTTCTTCTATCGTGTTCCACTGCTATTTGATTTTTTCGCCTATCCGTTTTGTTTTTTCTTCTGTCCTCAAACATTTTTCCATCTTTATCAACTATCATAAGTTTTTCTCCTTTTTTATAATTAATTTTTACCAGTTTTATTTCCATTTATATCAACTAATTCACGCTTTTCCACTTTTTACTCACATTTTTTAATAAATCTGTATAAAATTCTATTCTTCCTAATTTTGTTTTTTCTTGCTGTTGCAGTTAAAATATTGTTTTTATCAAAAACTTGTAGCAGAGTTATATAATGAGTTCAAGATAGCATCGTATTTGATTTAGGTTGGGCATTATTACCCATATTGGAACATTTTGCGTTCGCATAATGTAATTTTGGTTGGGGTACTGTGATTCGAACACAGGAAATGTCGGAGTCAGAGTCCGATGCCTTACCGCTTGGCGATACCCCAATGTGTGTGGACAAATAGGAGTGTCCCTTTTGTCCACTTTTTCTTATTTAATTGCTTTTCTTCCTCTAAATATTGCTATATCTCCTAATTCATTTTCAATGTTTAGAAGTCTATTATATTTAGCAACTCTATCTGTTCTACATGGTGCACCAGTTTTAATTTGTCCAGCATTTGTAGCTACTGCAACATCTGCTAAAGTAGTATCTTCTGTTTCACCACTTCTATGTGATACAACAGCTGTGTATCCTGCTTTATGAGCAAGCTCTATAGCATCTAATGTTTCTGTTAATGTTCCTATTTGGTTTAGCTTTATTAATATACTATTTGCTACACCCATGTCAATACCTTTTTGTAATCTTTTTATATTTGTTACAAATAAGTCATCTCCAACAAGTTGTACTTTGTCTCCTATTTTTTCTGTTAATACTTTCCAAGATTCCCAATCCTCTTCTGCTAAGCCATCTTCTATAGAGATTATTGGATAGTTGTTTGCTAAATCTACAACAAAGTCTATCATTTGCTCTTTTGTTTTAAATTCGCCTGTTTTCCAGAATAGGTATCCGTCTTTTCCTACTTTTTTAGCTTCATCAAACATTTCTGTTGATGCACAGTCTAATGCAAGGCATACGTCTTTTCCTGGTACATACCCTGCTTTTTCTATAGCTTCCATTATTAGGTCTAATGCTTCTTTTTCGCTAGAAACATTTGGTGCAAATCCACCTTCATCTCCAACACCTGTTGATAATCCTTTTGATTTTAATACACTTTTTAAGTTATGGTATACTTCTACACCCATTCTCATACATTCTTTAAATGTTTTTGCTCCAACTGGCATTATCATAAATTCTTGTACTGTTAAGCCACTATCTGCGTGTTTTCCACCATTCATAATGTTCATCATTGGAACTGGTAATTCTTTTGCATTTACTCCACCAATGTAGTTATATAAACTCATTCCTAAAGAAGCTGCTGCTGCTTTAGCTACTGCTAAAGATACACCTAGTGTAGCATTTGCTCCTAATTTAGCTTTATTTTCTGTTCCATCAATTTCTATTAACATTTTGTCTATTTTTACTTGGTCATATACATTCTCGCCTTCTAGTTTTTCAGCTATAATGTTGTTTACATTATCTACTGCTTTTTGAACACCTTTTCCTAGGTATCTGCTTTTATCACCATCACGTAATTCAACAGCTTCAAAGCTACCTGTTGATGCTCCAGATGGAACCATAGCTACACCTGAAAATCCTCCTTCTGTTACAACTTCTACTTGTACTGTTGGATTTCCTCTTGAATCCAATACTTCTAATGCTTTTACGCTTTCAATTCCTAAGTAATCTTTCATTTTTATAACTTCCTTTCTTTTTTGATTTATTCTATACATATAAAACCTGCTCTTCTCTTGCTGTTGCAAAGAGAATTGTTATTTGACAAGGCATAATTATTTATAAATTTATGAGGTGTACAGTGTAGTACGTTATATAAATTTACAAATACTTAATTCTAAAAATAATTAGTATATTGCGAGGAAAACAAGTAAAAATTTTTGAGATAGTACGTTTGTACATCGAAAAATCTGCTCTTCTCTCGCTGTTGCAAAGAGAATTATTATTTGACAAGGCATAATTATTTATAAATTTATGAGGCGTACAGTGTAGTACGTTGAATAAATTTATAAATAATTTAACGCAGTCAAATGATGATTATCTTTGCAACTCTTTATATGTGGTTTAAAATCTGACTCCTCACACTCTTCCTCTGCTCTTCAATTTGCTCTACATAGGTCTTAGGCTTACTTGCCTTTTCCTCTTTTGCTTGTAGCAAGTTTTTTAGTTTTTTTCTTTCTTTTATTTTATAAGTATAGTGTTGCTCATTAAACTTGTTTTTTGCTTGTTTTTCCAGCCTTTGCATTTCTGTTTCTGGAATGTATACTTGCTCTTTTTTCTCTTTATTATAGTCAAGTATTTTTTTTACTGGGTTTTTATAGATAGATTCTGAGTATTTTTCTATATCTGGTCTAAAATATATTGTTTTGTTTACATAGTCTCTTATTAGTTTTCTTTCTTTGCTTGTAAATGCCTCTTCTGGCAAGCCTAAGTTGTTGTATTTCCAAATAATGTGCCTTTCTATATTAGAATATTCTTGATAATTGATTTTTTCATAATTATATTCTATTTCAAATTTAAGTCCTTCTATTCGTATGGTAATACTGTTCCATAATCTGTGTTGTTCCTTTTTAAATAGTTCCCATATTTGTTTTACTTCTGAATATAATTTTTCTACCAATTTGATATATTCTTCTTCGTTTAAGCTAAATTTATTTGGTATTTCATATACATTTACAGGATTCTTTTTTAGTATTCCTCTTGGGAAATAGTAAAAAAACAATTCTCCTGTTTCTACTCCTTCTTTTTTCTCTTCTACAGAAGCATATAAGTATATTCTATCCCATTTTTCTGGTATTAGATAAAATAATTGTTTCTGTAATTCAGAGTATATTTTTCTTATCTCTGAATTTTCTATCATATATTCCTCCAGTCTATTCTACTTATTTTACTATAATACTCTCTCCTGTCATTTCCTCTGGTTTTTCTAATCCCATTAAATCTAACATTGTTGGAGCTAAATCCGCAAGTTTTCCTTCTCTTAATTTTGCGTCGTCTTTTCCTACTAATATAAGTGGTACTGGGTTAGTAGTATGTGCTGTATGTGGCTCGCCTGTTTTGTAATCTAGCATTTGCTCACAATTTCCGTGGTCTGCTGTAATTAGCATTACACCATCATTTTTTCTTATTGCTTCTACTACTTTTCCAACACATTCATCTATTGTTTCTACTGCTTTTATTGCAGCTTCTAAGCTTCCTGTATGTCCTACCATATCTGGGTTAGCATAGTTTAATATTATGCAATCGTACTTCTTTGAGTTAATTGCTTCTAATACTTTATCTGTTACTTCGTATGCACTCATTTCTGGCTTTAAGTCATATGTTTCAACTTTTGGTGATGGAACTAATATTCTATCCTCTCCTGGATATTGCTTTTCCTCTCCACCATTAAAGAAAAATGTGACGTGCGCATATTTTTCTGTTTCTGCAATTCTTAATTGAGTTAAGCCTTTTTTGCTTATATATTCTCCAAAAGTATTTTTTAATGTTTCTGGTTTGAATGCTATTTTTACATTTGGCATTGTTTCATCATATTGTGTAAAGCATACATAGTCCAAATTCATTTTTTTGGTTTCAAATTCATTAAAATCTTTATCTACTATAGCCCTTGTAAGCTCTCTTGCTCTATCTGGTCTAAAGTTAAAGAATATTACAGAGTCATTTTCTTCTATTTTTGCTATTGGCTCATTGTTTTGACATATTACTGTTGGTTCAACAAATTCGTCAAATACTTCTTTTTGATATGAACTTTCTATAGCTGATACTGCAGATGTAGCTTTAATTCCGTCTCCATTTACTATTGCATTATATGCTTTTTGCACTCTGTTCCATCTCTTATCCCTATCCATTGCATAGAATCTACCAGAGATACTTGCAATTTTTCCTACACCTTTTTCTTTCATTTTTTCTTCAAGGTTCATTATATAGCTTTCTCCTGAAGTAGGTGGTGTGTCTCTGCCATCCATAAAGCAGTGTACATATACATTTTCAAAGTCTTTTCTTTTTGCTAGTTCTAGTATTGCATATAAATGACGATTATGACTATGCACTCCTCCATCAGATAATAACCCTAAAATGTGTAGTTTAGAGTTATGCTTTTTACAATTTTCTATTGCTTCTACTAATTCTGGATTGCTGAAAAAATCTCCATCTTCTATAGATTTTGTTATTCTTGTTAGCTCTTGGTACACAATTCTTCCTGCTCCAATATTAGTATGTCCAACTTCCGAATTTCCCATTTGTCCATCTGGTAATCCAACGTTCAATCCACTAGTATACATTTTAGTTGTTGGACACGTTTTCATTAGTTTGTCTATATTAGGTGTATTTGCCATAGCTACAGCATTAGCTTGTGGGTTTTCGTTTATTCCAAATCCATCTAATATCATTAGCATTGTAACTTTTTTGTCCATTTTCCTAGTCCTTTCTAAATTATAACTTCCAGATTTTAAGTAGTTCCTCGTGGCAAGGTTGTATTTTATTTGAATACCTGTAGAACCTTGCCAGCAAGATGTAACAGACTTATTGTATGGAATTTATAATTTTACTTATTATAATTTACAATTTTAGCAAATTCTTCTGTTTTTAAACTTGCTCCACCTACTAGTCCACCATCTATGTCGGACATAGTAAATAGTTCTTTGGCATTTGAAGCTTTTACACTTCCGCCATACTGTATTATAACTCTTTTTGCTACCATTTGTCCATAGATATTTGATATTTTATTTCTTATTGATTTTATAGCATTGTTTGCATCTTCTGATGTAGCTGTTTTTCCAGTTCCTATTGCCCAAATTGGCTCATATGCAATTATGGTATTTTCTACTTGCTCTTCTGTTAAGCCTGATAATGCTTTTTCTGTTTGAGAAGTTATTATTTCTTCAGCCTTTCCTGCTTCTCTTTCTTCTAATGTTTCACCAACGCATACAATAGGTTTTAATCCATACTTAAATGCAGATTTTAATTTTTTGTTTACTGTCTCATCTGTTTCTGCAAAGTATTGTCTTCTTTCAGAGTGTCCAATTATTACGTATTCTACTCCTATGGCTTTTAACATTTGGCCAGAAACTTCGCCAGTGTATGCACCATTTTCTTCCCAATGCATATTTTGTGCACCTATTTTTATATTTGTATTTTGTGCAGTAAGAAGTGCATAGAATAAATCTGTGTAAGGCACGCAAAGTATTACTTCGTTTTCTGTGTCTTTTACAAGAGGGGTAAGCTCATCTATAAATCTTATAGTAGCATCTGGTAACATATTCATTTTCCAATTTCCTGCAATTACTTTTTTTCTCATAAACTTCTCTCCTAACAAAACGTGGACATAGGGGACTAATGCCTTTTGTCCACGCTTTAAACTTATATTATTTTGGTATTGTTCATACTCTTTGACATTTTTATATTGCTTTTAGTATAACTTATACTTTATGCAGTATTACTTTGACAATTCTGTATTGTCCATAGCTTTATCTGCAGTTTTTGCACTGCAGGCTTTGCAATTTGTTTTTTCTGGTTTGTCTGTTAAGCAAGCAATTCCTGGTAATTCCTTACCTTCTAGTAATTCAAGTGAAGCTCCTCCACCTGTTGAAATATGTGTAAAGTTATCTTCTAAGTGTAATTTTTTAATTGCTGCTACAGAGTCTCCTCCACCAACTATAGATATAGCTTTTGTAGCTGCTATTGCTTCTGCAACTTTTTCTGTTCCTATGCTAAATTTTTCTACTTCGCATATTCCAAGTGGTCCGTTCCATAGAATTGTCTTTTTGTCTTGTAATTCGTTTGCAAATGTTCTAGCTGTTTTTGGACCAATATCGCATCCTTGCCATCCTGCTGGAATTTCGTTTGAACTTACAACTTTGTCTGGAGCTGTTTCTAAAAAGCTTATAAATGCTTTTTGTTTTGCTTTTTTGTCTAGTTCTTCTGTTGGTTCTGGTTGTTTTGGTGCTACTACAGTGTCTTCTGGAAGAACTATTTTTACTCCTGCAAGTTTTGCTTTGTTCATTATTTTTTTAGCTTCTTCTATTTTATCTTCTTCACAAAGTGAATCTCCAATTTCATATCCTTGTGCTTTTAAAAATGTATATGCCATTCCTCCACCAATTAGAATTTCATCACATTTGTCAAGTAAGTTTTCTATAACTCCTATTTTATCAGATACTTTTGCTCCTCCTAATATTGCCACAAATGGTTTTTCTGGGTTTTCTAATGTTCCGTTTAAGAATTTAACTTCTTTTTCCATTAAAAATCCTTCTACTGCTTCATCTACGTGATGTGCTACGCCTTCTGTAGAGCTATGTGCTCTATGTGCTGCTCCAAAAGCATCGTTTACATAGATTCCGTCTGAAAGGCTAGCAAGTTCCATTGCCATAGTGTCATCATTTTGTTCTTCTCTTGGATCAAATCTAACGTTTTCTAGTAATGCAACTTCGCCATCTGTTAAACTATTTGTAACAGATTTTGCACTTTCACCTGTAACATCACTTGCAAATTTTACATCTGTATCTAATAAGTCTTTTAATTCTTCAGCAACTGGTTTTAAAGAAAATTCTTCTTTAACTTCTCCCTTTGGTCTTCCTAAGTGAGAGCATAGTATAACTTTTGCTCCATTATCTCTTAAGTATTCTATTGTTGGAAGTGCTGCTGTTATTCTTGTGTTATCTGTTATTTTTCCGTCTTTTAAAGGTACATTAAAGTCACATCTAACTAATACTTTTTTCCCTTTAACATCTACGTCTTTTATAGTTTTTTTATTCATAAAATATATCATTCCTTTCTTTGTTGTTAAGGCTCACATAGTTTTTTTTAATTATATTAGCCTATTTTTCTACAATTTATAAGAGGCCAGTGTAATATTTAAAATATTTGAAAATATTGGTTGTTATTTACACTTTAGAATTTTTTGCAAGGAATCTCGAATTTTATGAGGTCCTGCAAAAATTTCGTTAGAATTAGTGTAAAAATCAGCCTGACCATATATTCGAAAATATTTTAATATTATTCTAGCCTCTACTTTTATTCCAAACAAAATTACTACAATTTTATTTATTTGCAATATATAATGCTAGGTCAACTAATTTATTTGAGTAACCCCATTCGTTGTCATACCACGCAACTAATTTAACAAATGTATCTGTTAAAGCAATTCCTGCTGCTGCATCGAATATAGATGTATGTGGATCACTTATAAAGTCAGATGATACAACAGGTTCATCTGTGTAAGCCATTATACCTTTCATTTCATTTTCGCAAGCTTTTTTAACTGCATTACATATTTCTTCATATGTTGCAGGTTTTGCTAAATTACAAGTTAAGTCTACTACTGAAACATCTATAGTAGGTACTCTTAATGACATACCTGTTAATTTTCCATTTAATTCTGGAATAACTTTTCCAACTGCTTTTGCAGCACCTGTTGTAGATGGTATGATGTTTGCAGCAGCTGCTCTACCACCTCTCCAATCTTTTTTAGATGCTCCATCAACTGTTTTTTGTGTTGCAGTTGTTGAGTGAACTGTTGTCATTAAACCATCTTTAATTCCAAAGTTATCGTTTATAACTTTTGCAAGTGGTGCTAAACAGTTTGTTGTGCAAGATGCATTTGAAATGATGTTCATATCTGGTGTGTATGTGTCGTTATTAACTCCCATTACGAACATTGGTGCATCTTTAGATGGTGCAGAAATTATTACTTTCTTTGCTCCTGCTTCTAAATGTGCCCCAGCTTTTTCCATTGTTGTGAATACTCCTGAACACTCTAATACATAGTCTACTCCTTCTTTTCCCCAAGGAATATTTTTTGGGTCCATTTCATTATATACTTTTATTTCTTTTCCATTTACTACTAACTTTCCTTCTTCTGCTGATATAGTTCCGTTAAATCTACCGTGTACTGTGTCATATTTTACCATATAAGCCATATAATCTGCTGCAATAAATGGATCGTTTATAGCTACTATTTCAACTCCTTCTCTACTTAATGCTGCTTGGAATGCAAGTTTTCCTATTCTTCCAAAACCGTTAATACCAATTCTAATTGACATATAAATTCCTCCTATCTTTATGCTAACTATAGCATACTTAATTTAGTATTACCTAAACACTCTCATTTTATATCAAATTTTCATAATTTTCAAGTATTTATTTTAAAAACATAATCTTTTTAGCAAAATATCCATTACTATTTATTTTGTTTTAAAATTATCCAATAGCTGTAAATAGTGGCAAAAAATAAAGCACATTTATAAATTTTTAGCTTCTTTGTGAAACTAAAAATTTGCTAAATATGCTTTGACTATAGAGTTATTTAATTACAATTCGATATCATCTGTAATTTCTATTTCTTTAAATAAAAAGTTTTTAACTTTTTCTCCTGTTATTTCATAGAACAAAAAGTCGTGAACTTTTTCTCCAGTTATTTCTTGTGTCCAGAAATCGTGAACTTCTTGGAAAACTTTTTCTTGTTTTGGAGTTAACTCAAGAGATATATCTTGGCATAAGAAATTTCTTATTCTTGTCCATACGCTTACTTCTGTTGGTAAATTGTTTGAATTTACACGATTATCCATAATTTATTTCCTCCTTTGTAGTCTAAATAATTATTATTACTATATTTATACTACATTTTTTTTTATAAATCAAGTAAATTTATTCATATTTTTTTATTTACATAAGCAAATTTGTTATAAAGCCTCAGTTACTAAGCTTTTTCGTGTTTGTGACATTTTCGTTACGAATTTGTTACAGGATTGTTACGTTAGTGTGTTGCTATTTCTCTACCTAATTTTCCAATTTTCTATTTAGCTACCTGCAAGACCGGGCGCAACGCATAGCAATGAGAGCCGATTGTCGCGCCAGAACTAAACACATCCGTAGCGCCGAATGTACCACTACTAGACTATTTTTGCATCTGAATATCCATCACTTATTCCATTGTTTGGATCAATATCCTCATAGGCAAATATTGTTGGTGCCCATCTATTATTTGTTGAAGTTATTTTATTTGGCGCTGAGCTGTCATTTTCATTTGTTGACCATACTCCTCCATAACCTGTACTTGATGGATCACCTGTTGCTGGTTCTTCATAAAAATCTTCAAATTTCGCATTTCTTGCCAATACTACTTTTACTTTTTTAGTTGAACCATCACTTAATTTTATTTCTGTTAGGTTTCCATATAATTTTGAACAAATTTCATTTAGTGCTTTTACTCCGTTTGTGTATCCATTTATTCCTGATAATGATACTTCAAAGCCTGTATTTCTATTTGCTATTAGGTTTACGCTTCCATCACTATTTACACTTAGTACTCTCCATCCTAAGTCTTCTGTTTCTATGTCTCCTGCCTCTACCATTGAAATTCCTGGTACACTTTCGTTGTTATTTCCTAATACTTGCTCTATTCGCCTTATTGCTGAACCATCGCTTCTTCCTATATACGTATAAGTATAGTCATCCAAGTTTACTAAAAAGTTATGTCCATTATATGATACTTGGCCATATCCATCTCCATTGTTTATAAAGTCCTCTAGTCCATCATTTCCGATATTTTCACTTAAATAATCTGCTAATCTAAAACCATCACCTTGTAGTTCCTCCATCTTTACACCTGTTAGGTACAAGCCCATTTTTTCATTTGCCGTTGATATTTCTGTAAGTTCTGCTGCCTGCTCTGCTCGCCCTATAAGCCCATTTTCGCCAAATGTGAAGCCTATTGTTACTGTTGCTAGGATGATGATTATTACTATTGTAATTACCAATGCTATTAAAGTTATACCTTTCTTGTTTGTTACTTTTGTTCTTTTCATTTGCCTTTTCTCCTTTTTATATATTTAGGTTTTATAGTTTCCTATAAACTTTTTTCATAATTATTTTGTTTGCTATAATTGTTTTTGATTATTTTCTCTTGCTTATGTGTTTTTTACTTTCTTTATGCACATTTTTTACATTGTTCAGTTCTTTGTTGTATCATTTGTTTTTTCATATTGTTTCTTCCTCCTTTGTTTTATTTTTTCTATATGTTGTTAAATTTAATATCTTATTTTTTATGTTATCATTTTTATTATTCCTCAATTAGTTTTGAAATTGGAAATTTTATACTAATTCTATAGTTTGAAATATTACAAATCAGAAAAATATTTAATACTTTTTTCATTTATAAGCACACAAAAAGGACAGACTACATAGCCACTTTACGTAGCTACATAATCTATCCTTTTTAGTTTTCCTTACATATTATCAAGTTTAACTATTTTTATTTTCTTAGTATTGTTTTCTAAATATGCACTTATTTTATACTAATTGTATCTCTTTTTCAAGTACTTTTTGTGATTATTATGCATTTTTTCAAAGCTTACAAATTTGTGAATAAAGAACTTTAGAAAATGACATAGATAAGTATGCATAAAAAGAAAGCATTTTGCTATGTTAAGTTTTGCAAAACACTTTCTATGTTTATAATATTTACGTTAGGATTATTTATTTCTTTTATAGTTTATATTTATTTTTTATTTCTGCTATATTTCCATTTGTCTTCCTAAAAATGTTGCTGCTGATTGCACAACCTTTTGTTCAACTTCAGACATTTTCGTTCCTTTGTCTTTTGCCAAAAGAATTACAGTTCCTATTGTATCTCCATCTGATATTATTGGGTATACTACTTGCGAATTAAACTTTCTTTCTTTGCTATCATTTTTTGTTATAGGTACTGACATATCATTATTTTCCTTGCTTGTGTATTTTTCTTTATCTTCCATTATTTTTTCTAGTTCTTCGCTTATTCCTTGCTCTAAAAATTCTTTTTTTGGTCCACCAGATACGGCAATTACAGTGTCTCTATCTGTAATGCAAGCAATATGTCCAGTAGTTTTAGCAAGTGTTTCTGCATATTCTGTTGCAAATTCGGAAAGCTCTCCTATAGGAGAATATTTTTTTAGTATAACCTCCCCCTCTTTATCTGTAAATATTTCTAAAGGGTCTCCTTCTTTTATTCTTAAAGTTTTACGTATTTCTTTTGGTATAACAACTCTACCTAAATCATCTATTCTTCTTACAACACCTGTTGCTTTCATATTTTTCCTCCTTTTAATTTTTATGTCTATTCTTATTATTACAAAAGAGGAAAATTTTATTCAACTTTTTTATTTCAGAAATAGGGTATAATTTTTTATTTTGTCTTCGTCCCCCAACTGCGTACAAACTGTATAAACTTACGTTTAAGAATTTGTAAACTTGTCGGTCCCCACCTTAAGAGCTTCGACAAAATAAAAAATTATACCCTATTTCTAATAAATTTGTAAACAGCTTCTTACTCAATTACTTGTTCAACTTGCTCTCCTTGGCTTCCTTGCTCTGTTTTATACTCTTTTATTACATTTCCTAGTTCATCAGCAAAGTCTTTAAGTATAACTAGTTTTATAGTTGGTTGCTTTCCATCTATATAATCATCCATAACTTGTTTTAATTTTTTCAAATTTGGTAATTCGTCTTGTAATTGTTCACCAAATCTTTTTGCTCTGTCCATAAGTTTTTCTTTTATTGTTACTATGTCTTCATTGCTTGCACAAGATATTCTTTGGAACATTTGAAATACATCATAGTATTTGAATATTGGCACTTGCATACATTCTTTATCAAATTTGTCATAAAATTGTTCCATTTTCATTGGTATATACTTAAATACTTCTTCTGCCTTTTCTTTGTACATTTTGTCTTCAAGTTGGGCATTTATATTGTTGAAGTGGCTTAAAATTTCTTCCATATCTTCTGATTTATCCTCTTCTATTGCTAAACTTGCAAGCTCCTCTTCTACATTAGGGCAATAGCTTGAGGTTAATGAAGATATATTCATTCCATTTAAGAACACACTTTTTATTGTTCTCATATCATAATCTATAAGTCCTTTTCGTACAAAGTGAGCGAAGTACGCAAATAGTTTTACTACGTTTATAAGCTCTATACGTCCATTTTTTACATCATCTAATACTTCAGTTACAACTCCACTAAATTGGTCATCAGATATTTTCCAGTATTCTTCTGTAAGTAACCTTTTATAACCTGGCAATTTGTCTGTGTCGACTGTATTTATTATTGCTTCCATATCTCTTTTGAATACTTTCATATCAAATATACGTGTACGTACATATAGTTCTATGAATTTGAAGAATCTATACTCTGCTTTGAAGTTATAATAGTAGTTATTATCGAATTCTTTTATATAGAATTGTCTGTTATCCATAAATACCCTTGATGATACAAGTATTGCTTTGTATTCTTCGTTGTCGTTGATATTTACAAATTTGTCTTTTGTAATTTTTCCTGCTTTTATTTCAAAAGATATTGCTATTGTAAATATTAGCATTGTTTGTAATACTCTATGATTTGTATTAGGGTATGATTTATTTACTTCGTCAAATATTTTTTTAAAGTTAGTTAATGAATGCTTTAAAATTCTTAGGTTTCTAGTTCCACTTTTATTAAATGTAGATATAATAAGATTTGTGTTTTCTCTTAAAAATCTAATTAAATCAGGGCAGTTTTCGTACCTCATTAAAAGTCCATTTATTATATACGTAAATTCTGGTGCATATTCAAATGTTTCACCAATTAGCTTTTCTTTTATTCTTTCATAGTCATTTGCTTTATCAAAAACATATTCTATAGTATCACGAATTCTTTCAACCATTGGCTTGTCTGTTTTTATATTAAGTTTATTTTCCTTGTCCAAAAGATATGTTGCTATAAATGTTTTCATTTCTAGGTTACTATTTTTTAGTTTTGTTGATAGCTCTTTTTCATTACATATTATTATTGTTTTTATGTGGTCGTGCTCAACAAAGTTGTTTATATATCCTAAAATGTCTATAACGTCTACATTTGCTCTTTCCAAGTCATCAAAGCATAAAACTTTATCGTCTGTAGAGAAGAATTGACCATAATCTATTCTGTCTCCGTTTTGCGTAACACCGAAAAAGTTTGCCATATCAAGCCCTGTCTTTGCATACTCTGGTATGTTTTTTACACCACTGGCATCCATAAACTTTTTTAAGTTTTTGTCCATAAGTTGGGTTGTTTCTATAAATATTTTTTTGCTTATTTCTTCCAAATTTGATATACCATATAGTGACATATATATTGCTGTGTATCTTTTGCCATTTAATTGCATAGACTCTATTTTTGGCCTTATTTTATTGTTCCAAAAATAAGTTTTTCCACTTCCCCATTCACCGTTTAACATTATGGCATAATCTGTATAATCTGACCTTATATAATCTAAAATACTCTCAACTAAATCTTCCATTTGTTTCTCCTTTCTTATATTTTGGGCTTAAGTTGCTACTTTTGCCCTTATTTGATTTCTTTAGTTTTATTTTTTAACCTTATAATTCCTTTGGTTTATATTGCTTTTATATTTTTTTGCTCTATAATTTTTTTCGTTCTTACGTTTTGCTTCGTAATTTTTCTAGCTTTTTTACCTTATTATCTTTGCGTTTTGGCTATAATAAGTCTTTAGCTAATGTAAGTATTCCTACGCTTTTTACATTTGCTGTTAAAATTTCTTTTTTGCACGCTTCTATAGTAGCTCCGGTTGTGTATATATCATCAAAAATCAGTACTTTTTTGTTATATATTTTTTCTTTTTTGACCAATTTATATACATCTTTTACATTATTTTTTCTATCTTGTTTGTTAAGGCTACTTTGAACTTTATTATTTCTTGTTTTTATTAAAACGTCTGTAAATATTTTTATTTTTGCTGTTTTAGCTAATTCTTTTGCAATTAGTTCACTTTGGTTATATCCCCTTAGTGCTTTTTTTCTATTATGCATCGGAACTGGAATTATTATATCATAACTTTTTATAAAATCAAAAGCTTTTTTGTTTTTTACAATAAATTCACAAAAAGTTTTGTATAAGTATGATTTATTGTTGAATTTGTATTGGATAATTAGTTTTCGTATTAGTTCCTTGTATTGAAATATGTGTAATATGTCTGTTTTTTGCTTAAAATCATTACAGTTTATTGTATATTTATTTAGCTCTTTTTCACATTCCTTACACAAATATCCTTCTCCTAATTTCCCACATACTCCACAACTTGGTAAAAAAATATATTCGAGAACTTTTTCTAAAAGATTCATTTTTCCTCCTATCATTAAGCCCCCGAATATGTATACTTAAATTTATTGTATGTTTATCATTTTAAATGCTAAACCAGTATTTCTTTTTTTATTGTCATTATTATTTATCATAAAATCAATTATATTTTTATTGCCTATAATTATAAGCAACTTCTTTGCCCTTGTCATACCTGTATATAGCAAGTTTCTTGTAAGTAGCATTGGTGCAGTTTGTGAAATAGGCATTATTACTACATCAAATTCACTTCCGTTGGGCTTTATGTACTGTTATAGCATATGCGTGCTCTATTTGTTCTAACTCATTGTATTGGTACCAAACCTGTTTATCATCATCGAACTTGATTTTTACTTGTTTGTTAAAGTCATCTATCTTTTCTATTGTCCCAAACTCACCATTAAACACTCCACTTCCACTTTCAAAAACTGGTTCTTTTCGTTCCCAATAGATGTCATAATTGTTTTTTACTTGCATTATTCTGTCGCCCTCTCTAAAAAGACTATCTCCGAATTTTTTTTCTTTTTTAACATCTGAAAGGGGGTTTACAGTATCTTGCAATAATTTATTTAGTTCTTTTGTTCCTAATTCTCCTTTTTTGGTTGGAGTTATAATTTGTATGTTTTTAAAGAAATCATAGTTACCATAGCTTTTTAGCCTTTCTCCACTTAAAGATAGAATGTTGTATAAAATTTTATCTTTTTGAGTTTCGTTTATAAAAAAGAAATCTTCTAAAAATCCTCCATTTTTATTTTCTTGTTTTTGTTCTTCATTTTCACAATTTTCCAAGTCGTTCATTTCCTCTTTAGTTATAAAGCCTTTTCCTTCGTTTACTCTATGCGCATTTACAATAATTTTGCTTTTAGCGGCTTGTCTAAAAATTTTGTTAAGCCTAATTGTAGTTATTCTTTCAGATTCGATAATGTCCTTTAAAACATTTCCCGGTCCAACTGATGGTAGCTGGTCTATATCGCCAACTAATACTAACTTAGTTCCTTTGTATAGTGCTTTGCATAAATAATTCATCAAAAATAAATCTACCATTGACATTTCGTCTACAATTACTATGTCTCCATCGATTGGAGCCACAGAAATGTCTGAATTTATGCCTTGAGTTTCGTCCGATATTTTTCCTATTTCTAGCAATCTATGCAAAGTGCTTGCCTCATTTCCTGTTGCTTCTGTCATTTTTTTAGCAGCTCTTCCCGTTGGTGCACAAAGTACAGGCTTCATTTCGTTATGTTTAAATATGTCTATTATAGTTTTTATTATTGTAGTTTTACCAGTACCAGGTCCGTCCTGTTATAACGCAAACATTATTATCGTTTATTGCTTTTATAGCTTCAATTTGTTTTTCAGATAGTTCTATGCTAGATTTTTCCTCAAATAGTTCTAGTTCTTTTTCAAATCTATCTATTTTTTTTACATTTTTGTATTCGTCTAGCTCGATTAGTCGTCTTGCAACATTTTCTTCTGCTTTATAATATTGAGATAAATATACCCATTCTTCTCCGTCTCGTTCTTCTAGCACAATCTCTTCTTTTGCTTTTAAGTTTATAATAGAATCTTCTATATCATTTTCATTAACATTAAGTAATTTCTTAACAAATTCGATTAACCCTTCGTACCTGGTACAGCAATGACCATTATATGTCATACGCATCAACGCGTGTTTGACACCACTTCTGATTCTTTTTTCATTATTGTATTCAAAGCCCAAGTTAAGTGCCATTGTATCAATTTGCTCAAAATTAACTTTGTTTACTAAATCTACTAAAATGTATGGATTACTTTCTATTTCATCAATAGCATTCACGCCAAGTGCTTTATAAATTTTTTCTGCATTTTGTGGTCCTATGCCAAACTTGTCCAAAAAGCCAACAAGTTGCCAAACTTCCCAATTTTCGATAAAGGTATTTGCTATTTCAACAGCTCTTTCTTTTGTTATGCCCTTAATTTGTGCTAGTTTAGCCGGCTCAAACTTAAATACATTTAAAGTATCCTCTCCAAAAGTTTCAACTATGTTTCTTGCAGTGGCAGGTCCAATACCTTTAATTCCACAATTTGCTAAGTAGCGTTCCAAAGCTTTTGTAGTTTGAGGCATCATTTTTTCAAAAGTATCTACTTTAAATTGCAAACCATATTCTTGATGTTCTACAAATTTTCCCGTAGCTTTAAGGGTATCCCCCACATTTATAAATGGCAAATACCCTACTATAGTCATTTCTTCATCCAAATTGTCTAATATATTAAAATCATCAGTAATTCCAATTTGGTCGGACATTTCTTTTTTATTTTTTTTAATTACGTCTTTATCTATTTTTAAAATAGCTATGCAGTAGCTATTCAAATCATTTTTATAAATTATTTCAATAATTTCACCTTGTAATTCCAATGTATGTACCTCTTTTATCTATTCTTCAGCAATTTCCTATACCATTATATTCGAATTATATCATAATATAACTTCAATTACAATGTTTAATTGGCCTCTTTTATGTTGTCTATTACTTCCTTGCATTCTTTCCAATTTACAACCTTTATTGCATCATAGTCTTTACTAAGTTTACTCAAGATTTTCATAGTATCATCTGTGGAATCTAAGTCTGTTACAATAACGTCTTTTACATATTCTTCCTTTCCATACATTATTCTAAAAAGAATAGTACGTAGAAAGCCCTCTATTTTATTTTCTTGATTTTTAGCTGCTATTATTATATAAATTCCATCTGATTTTAAATTTGTATATGTACAGATATATATAATATTTTTGATAATTTCAAAAAGGCCATAAAGTGCAAGTGTCCATAATATACCATTTAATATAAAATTAAGCATTATATTACCTCCAATTTATATTTGTTATATATTTTATTTAATTTTCTGCAATCAAATAATTATTGGTTATAATATAATATGTATTATTGTTAATTTTAGTTAATCGCACATTAAATACTTTTCCCACAAGAAGCAGGTTAACTTTCATTAAGCCTGTCCTCATATTAAACCTGTCACAAAAAGTGCCAAATGGCACTTTTGTGACAGGCACCTGAGTGCCAAAAAAAGAAGCAACAGAATTGTTGCCCCTATTTCATTCATCTTTGTATTTCCGTTTTAGTTTTCGTTTTAATTTTTAACTAAACTAATTGTAATATAACTACTTCTGCTGCGTCTCCTCTTCTTTGTCCAAGTTTTAAGATTCTTGTATATCCTCCAACTCTTCCTTCATATTTAGGAGCTATTTCATTGAATAGTTTTGCAGTTAAGTCTATATTTTTACCATTTTCGTCTTTTACTTTGTTTAATGTTTTCATCATTTTTCTTCTTGCATTTAATCTTGATGGCATATCTTTTTGTCTTTTTTCTGTAGTTACTTCTTTAACTACTCTTAGATATTCTTTACCATTTTTGCTTTTTACAAGTTCTGTTACTTTATTTCCCTTAGCGTCTAATTTTGCTTTTGATACTTTCATATCAACTGTTTCAAAATTATCTTTTTCTTTCATTGCTAAAGAAATTAAGCTATCTGCTATTGCTTTTACTTCTTTTGCTCTAGCTTCTGTTGTTTCTATTTTTCCGTGTAGAATTAAGTCAGTAGTTAGAGTTCTTAGCATAGCTAATCTAATGTCAGTTGTTTTACCTAATTTTCTATTAGTTGCCACTTTTTTTCCCTCCTTATGGTTATTACTTTATTCATCATCTCTTCTAAAATCTAATCCTAATGCGTGAAGTTTGTTAGTTACTTCATCTAAAGATTTCTTTCCTAGGTTTCTAACTTTCATCATATCTGCTTCAGATTTGTTTGTTAAATCTTCTACAGTTGATATTCCAGCTCTTTTTAAGCAGTTGAATGACCTTACTGATAATTCAAGGTCTTCTATTGACATTTCTAATACTCTTTCTTTCTTATTTTCTTCTTTTTCGACCATTACTTGAGTATTTTTTGCTGTTTCTGATAGGTCTATAAATAGTTCTAGGTGTCCTGTCATAACTTTGGCAGCTAAGCTTAATGCCTCGTAAGGTTTTAAACTTCCATCTGTCCATACTTCAATTGTTAATTTATCATAATCTACTCTTTGTCCAACTCTTGTATTTTCAACAGAGTAATTTACTTTTTTAACTGGTGTATAGATTGAGTCTATTGGTAGAACGCCTATTGGTTGGTCTGGCTTTTTGTTTTTCTCAGCATTGTTATAGCCTCTACCCATATCAGCTGTAAGTTCCATCTTTAGTGTTCCACCCTCTGAAACTGTTGCTATATGTAAATCTGGATTTAATATTTCTACTGTTCCATCTGTTATTATGTCTCCTGCTTTTACTTCTCCAGGCTCTCTAACATCTATTCTTAATGTTTTTTCTTCGTTTTTGTCTAATTTTAGTCTAACATTTTTTAGATTTATAATAATTTCTGGAACATCTTCTACAACATTTGGTATTGTAGAAAACTCGTGTAAAACACCCTCGATCTTTACACTTGTAATAGCACTTCCAGGAAGTGAAGATAGTAATATTCTTCTTAGCGAATTTCCTATTGTTATGCCATATCCTCTTTCTAATGGTTCACATACAAATTTTGCATAGTTACTATCATTATCAATTTCTAAGCATTTGATATTTGGTCTTTCAAATTCTATCATTTTTACCTCCTAATTTTTAGAAGTTAGAGGCTGGTAGTCAAATCTTTATTTAACTTTTACCCTACTTCATCATTTATTTAATTTTAGAAATTCTGCCTTTCTAATTTCTAAATTTTATCATCTAACTTCTAGCTATTATTTAGAGTAAAGCTCTACTATTAAGTGCTCTTCAACTGGTAAGTCAACTTCTTCTCTAGAAGCTAATCTAACAACTTTACCACTTAATTTTTCAGCATCTTTTTCAAGCCAAGCTGGAACTGGTCTTGCTATGTTTTCTTCAACATTAGCTTTTATTGCTCCGTTGTCTTTTCTTATTTCTCTTACAGAAACTACATCTCCTGCTTTTACTAAATATGATGGTATATCAACTTTATGTCCATTAACTTCAAAAGCACCGTGTGTTATAAGCATTCTTGCTTGAGCTCTTGAACTTCCGAAACCTAATCTATATACTACATTATCTAATCTACTTTCTAATATTTGAAGTAATACTTCACCTGTAATTCCTTTTTCTGTTAAAGCCATTTCGAAGTATTTTCTAAATTGTTTTTCACCTACTCCATAGTAAGCTTTAGTTTTTTGTTTTTCTCTTAATTGTGTACCATATTCAGAAAGTTTTTTCTTCTTTTGACCATTTTGTCCTGGTGCATAATTTCTTCTTGAAATGCTACATTTGTCTGTATAACATCTTGAACCTTTTAAAAACAATTTTTGTCCTTCTCTACGGCAAATACGGCATTGTTCATCTTTATATCTTGCCATTTTTAATTTTCACCTTCCTTAATTATTGTCCGGTAATACACCTACTTTTTAATTTTACTTTTCATTTGGCTCTAGTATAAACCTTTGCCTTATGCTATAGTAATTTTTTATATTTAAGTGCTTACCAATTTGTAATATTATTTTTTATACTCTACGTCTTTTTGGTGGTCTACAACCATTATGTGGTATTGGAGTTACATCCTTAATACTACTAATTTCTAATCCTGCTGATTGTAATGACCTAATTGCTGCTTCACGTCCAGAACCTGGTCCTTTAACATAAACTTCTACTGTTTTTAGTCCGTGTTCCATTGCTGCTTTAGCTGCTGTTTCTGCTGCTTCGCCAGCTGCAAATGGTGTACTTTTTCTTGAACCTTTAAATCCAAGTTCTCCGGCACTTGCCCAAGATAATACATTACCTTGAGTATCGCTTATTGTAACTATTGTATTATTAAAACTAGAATGAATATGAGCCATACCTTTTTCAATATTTTTTCTGTCTCTTCTTCTAGTTACTTTTTTTGTTACATTTTTAGCCATTTTAGTTTTTCCTCCTTTTTAGAATTATTACTATTATGTAAAACTTTTTATTTTTTAATTTCTTAAAAAAACTATTTAACTTCGTAATTTTATAGATTTAACTTAAAACAAATCAAAAGCAAGTAGTGCTAGGAAAGCTAGCTAAAATTTTTGAGATTATACGTGGTGTATATCGAAAAAATTTTAAGCGACGCTCATTTAACAATACTATATTTGAATTTGTCTCTTAATTCGAATTAGAAGCAAGTATAACAAGGCAGCCGAGCTAATTTTTTTGAGACTATACGCGTTGTATGTCGAAAAAAATTATGCGATGCTTTTTATACATTTCTAATTTTCTTTTCTTCGAAACAAATCAAAAGCGAGTAGTGCTAGGAAAGCTAGCTAAAATTTTTGAGATTATACGTGGTGTATATCGAAAAAATTTTAAGCGACGCTTGACAACGCAATACGAAGCTTTTCATTTGTTTTACTATGCTTTCTTGCTCTTACTAACAAGCTTCCTAGGACCTTTTCTTGTACGAGCATTAGTTTTTGTTCTTTGTCCTCTAACAGGTAAGCCTTTTCTATGTCTTATTCCTCTATAGCATCCAATTTCTGTTAGTCTTTTTATATTTAAAGCAACTTCTCTACGTAAATCACCTTCTACTTTATAACCTTCCATAGCTTTTCTTATTGCTGCTACTTGGTCATCTGTTAAATCTTTAACTCTTGTGTCTGGGTTTACATTTGCTGCTTTTAATATTTTTTGTGAGCTTGTTAAACCTATACCATATATATATGTTAATCCAATCTCAACTCTTTTTTCTCTAGGTAAATCAATTCCTGCTAAACGAGCCATAATTTTTTTAGCACCTCCACTTTGTTTTTTATATTTATTTTTAGTTTGTTTGGACTTTATTAAAGGTGAAATGCACTGGCTTGCTACCTTACCAGTCTTTAATATGTTTTCAAACAATATATTAAACACAAATTTGATATATAACTGCTAGATTATTTTTCTAACAGTTACAGCCGCAATCTAATTTGTGTTATTAACAATTTAGGTAAATTTATTATCCTTGTCTTTGTTTGTGTTTAGGGTTTTCGCAAATAACTCTAATTACACCTTTTCTTTTTATTACTTTGCATTTTTCGCATATTGGTTTTACTGATGGTCTTACTTTCATTTTTTACACCTCACTATTTTAGAATTATTTATATATATTTGGGTTAATCTTTATTTATTTAGCTCTCCAAGTAATTCTTCCACGGTTTAAATCATAAGGAGATAGTTCTACTTTAACTTTATCACCTGGTAGAATTTTTATGTAATTCATTCTTAATTTTCCTGAAATATGAGCTAATATTTGATGTCCATTTTCAAGTTCTACTTTAAATGTAGTATTAGGTAATGTTTCTACAACAGTTCCTTCAACTTCTATAACATCCTCTTTTGACATAATTGTCCTCCATTTTTTTATTTTTAGTCAATTATACTATTTTACATTAAATACCCATATAGTATATAACAAAATTAAACTAATGTCAAGACTTCTGGCTCTTTTTCTGTTATTAAAATAGTATTTTCATAATGTGCTGATAAGCTTCCATCTTGTGTAAGTATCGTCCATCCATCATAGTCTTGATATATATCTCTTGCTCCAGCTATAACCATTGGTTCTATGGCTAATGTCATTCCTGGTTCTAGTCTTATTCCTCTTCCTGCTTTTCCATAGTTTGGTATACCTGGGTCTTCGTGCATTTCTCTGCCTATTCCGTGGCCTTGAAATTCCCTTACTACATTATATCCGTTTTTTTCTACAAATTCGCCAATTGCGTGAGATATATCTCCTATTCTGTTTCCTTTTACTGCATATTTAATTCCTTCAAAGAACGCTTTTTGAGTTATATCAACTAGTCTTTTTGCCTCTTCAGATGCCTTTCCTACTATAAATGTTCTTGCAGCATCTCCATTAAAGCCATTTTTATATACAACTAGGTCTATGCTGACTACATCTCCATCCTTTATTACTTTTTTGTTTGATGGAATTCCGTGAATTACTTCATCATTTATTGATATACATAAGTTTGCAGGAAATGGAGGTACACCTTTCATACCACTTGGATATCCCTTTTGGGCAGATATTCCTCCATTTTCTTTGATTACTTTCTCGGCAAACTTATCTAATTCCATAGTAGTCATTCCAGGCTTGATTGCCTTTTCTATTTCTTTATATACTAGTCCTGTAACTCTACAAGCTTCCCTCATCAATTTTATTTCTTTTTCTGATTTTATAGTAACCACTTTTTCCTACTTCCTTCTATATTCCTCTAAAAAATTTTTTATATCTTTTACTGCAACATCAACATCTTTTGGATAAATTGTATATAGTGCATTATTTTTTCTATAAAAGTCTACTAAATCTTTAGAGTTTTGACGGTATATTGCGAGCCTTTTTGTGACTGTTTCTTTATTATCGTCATCTCTCTTTTTTAGTTCTCCACCACATATGTCACAGATGCCTTCCTTTTTAGGTGGTTTTGTTTCTTTATTATATATTGCTCCACAAGATTTATTTGAGCAGATAAGTCTATTTACAACTCTTCTTATAATTTCATCATCTGGAACATCTAGTTCTATAGCTACTCTTTTTGCATTAGGCTTGTTTTCTTTTAAGAAATTCTTTAATGCTTCTGCCTGCATAGCTGTTCTAGGAAATCCATCAAGAATTGCTCCATTGTTGACATCTTTTTCCAATAATCTTGTTTTAACTGTTTCTATAACTACATCGTCTGGAACTAATGCTCCACTTTCCATATAGCTTTTTATTTTTTTTCCAAGTTCTGTTTCTCTACTTATTTGGTCTCTAAATATATCTCCTGTTGAAATATGTGTTAGCCCCAAATCTTTTGATAATATTTTTCCTATTGTTCCTTTTCCAGTACCTGGAGCTCCTAGCATTACTATGTACATTGTAATCACAACTCCTAATCTCATTAACTTAATTTTGTTATATTTTTTTATAGACAAATAAATTCGTTCCATTTTTCTGCATATTGTACATCTTTATATTTAATTGTTTTATAAAATGTACAATATGCAATGGAACTTGTTAAATGTCCTTATTTATTATTCTAAGAATCCCTTATAATGTCTCATTACTAATTGAGATTCTAATTGTTGTATTGTTTCTAATGCAACACCTACAACTATCAATATTGAAGTTCCTCCAAATGCTATGTTTATATTTGGTATAAATCTTATAAGCATTGGAAGTATTGCGATTATTGCTAAGTATAAACCTCCAAACCAGGTTAACTTACTTATTATTGATGATAAGTAATCTGTTGTTGGTTTTCCTGCTCTTATTCCTGGTATAAATCCACCATTTCTTTTTATGTTGTTTGATACTTCTGCAGGATTGAATGTTGCATAAGTATAGAAGAATGTGAATCCTACTATTAGTAATAAGTATACAATCGCATTTGCTATTGTGTATCCCCAACCAACTGATGAAGTTGATGAAGCAATAGAGAAATTATATATTACACTCCAAAAACCAGTTTGGCTTGCTATGTCTGGTATAAACATTTGTATAATCATTGCTGGAAATGTTAGGAATGATGAAGCAAAGATTATTGGCATTACGCCTGCCATAACTAATTTTAATGGTATGTGTGTATTTTGAGCACCAACCATTTTTCTTCCAACTACTCTTTTTGAGTATTGTACTGGAACTCTTCTTTCAGCTTGTTGTACAAATATAACTGCTGCTATTAAGATAATAGCACCTATTATAATTCCTAAAGCTACTAACAAGCCTGTGGTTGAAAATTGTCTTGTTATTGGGTCTGATGTTACCATTGGCATTACTAAATCCCATACTGAGGTAACTGCACCAGGTAATCCAGCAATAATACCTACAAATATGATTATTGAAATACCATTTCCAATTCCTTTATTGGTAATTTCATCACCTAACCACATTAGTAGTGCTGTACCAGCCATTAGAGATATAACTACTGTTGCTCCTGTTATAAAGTTTGTCTCTAAGAATATGCCAGATGAACTATATGATAAATATAATCCTAAACCTTCAATTAAAGCTAAGAATACAGTAAGAATTTTTGTGTATTTGTTTATTTTCTTTCTGCCTTCTTCTCCACCTTCTTTAGTTAATCTTTCTAAAGCAGGTATTACCATACTTAATAATTGAATTACTATTGATGCTGTAATGTATGGGCTTATAGACATTGCAAAGATAGAGAATCTTGAGAAAGCTCCACCTGAGATTAAGTCTATAAGAGCTGCCATACCATTTGTTTCACCAAAAGCTTCACTTAGTGCAAAAGTGTCAACTCCTGGAACTGTTATGTAACATCCTAATCTAAATATTACGATTAGCAATAATGTGTATAATAATTTTTTTCTGACATCAGGTGTTTTTAGTGCATTTTTAATAGTTTTAAACAACTAAATCACCTCAGCCTTTCCTCCTAAAGCTTCTATTTTTTCAATAGCTGCTTTAGTAAATCTTACAGCCTTAACTGTTAACTTTTTATCTAATTTGCCTGTTGCTATTATAACTATTCCGTCATTTGCCTTGCTAATTATTCCATCATTTATTAAGCTTTCAGCTGTAACTTCTTCTGTGCTAGCTTTGTTAAGCATTGTTAGAGTTACTTCAGTATAATTTTTAGCGTGAATGTTTGTGAATCCTCTTTTTGGTAATCTTCTATATAATGGTGTTTGACCACCTTCAAAGCCTCTTCTTACTCCGCCACCAGATCTTGCTTTTTGACCTTTATGACCTCTTCCTGAAGTTTTTCCTAAACCAGAACCAACTCCACGTCCAACTCTAGTTCTAGTTCTATTTTTTTGTGCTGGCTTTAATTCGTCTAATTTCATCTTGCTATTACACCTCCTATTTTTATTGATTTATCCTATAAAATATCTTCTACTTTTTTTCCTCTTTTTTTAGCTACTGTTTCAATAGTTTGCATAGATTTTAACCCTTCTATTGTAGCATAAACAACATTTCTTGGATTGTTTGTTCCAATTATTTTTGTTCTTATATTTCTATATCCTGCTAATTCTAGTACAGGTCTAACACTACCACCTGCTATGATTCCAGTACCTTCTTCAGCTGGTTTTAATAGTACGTTTGCGCTTCCAAACTTTCCAACATATTCGTGTGGTATAGTTGTTCCTACTACTGGAACTGTTACTAAGTTCTTTTTAGCATCTTCAATAGCTTTTTTGATAGCGTCTGGAACTTCGGCTGCTTTTCCATTACCAACACCAACGTGTCCATTTTCGTCGCCAACAACTACTACTGCACTAAATCTAAAAGTTCTACCACCTTTAACAACCTTTGCAACTCTGTTAATAGCTACAACTTTTTCTTTTAATTCAGATGTATTTTCTGATTGCACTTTTCTTTCCTCCTTCTTTTAACGTCAGGGGACACACTTCTTACCTCAAGGTCACTTCTCATTTGGTTTGAAGTATGTCCCCTCCCCTTTTGATTAAGTGATTACCTTGTATTAAAATGCTCTCCCTTTATAATTTAAAATTCTAAACCGCCTTCTCTTGCAGCGTCTGCTAATTCTTTTACAACTCCGTGGTATACATATCCACCTCTATCAAAAACTACTGTTTTGATATTTTTTTCTAATGCTCTTTTAGCTATTAGATTTCCAACTTCTTTAGCTGCTTCTTTATTAGAATGTTTTGTTTTTACTTCTTTATCAATAGTAGAAGCTTGAGTTAATGTAACTCCTTTAACATCATCTATTACTTGTACATATAAATTGCTGTTGCTTCTAAATACACATAGTCTTGGACATTCAGCTGTTCCAGAAATTTTTCTACGTACTCTAATATGTCTTCTTTGTCTTTCAGCTTTTCTATTTGTTTTTGTAATCATTATAAAATCTCCTTTCTAACTAAAAGATTTTGCTCTTAGTTTATTTTTTGATCTTCTTAACGAATTTTAATCAAAAACGAGTATTTCTAAATACTAGTTTTCTGTTTAAATCAAAAGCGAGTATTGCTAGGCGAACGAATAAAAGTTTTTTAGATTGTACGAGGTGTACATCAAAAAATTTTTTATGAAGTTCAACAACGCAAGACGAAGCTTTTCATTTAAACAATTATTTTTTACCTGCTTTACCTTCTTTACGTCTAATATGCTCTTCAGCATACTTAATACCTTTTCCTCTATATACTTCTGGTGGTCTTTTTGTTCTTACAACTGCTGCTGTTTGACCAACTAATTCTTTGTCTATTCCTCTTACTGTGATGTGGTTTGCATCAGGAACATCAAAAGTAATTCCTGCTGGTGGATCCATCTCAACTGGATGAGAATATCCTAAGTTCATTACTAATTTATTTCCTTTCTTTTGAGCTCTGTAACCTACACCATTTATTTCTAAATCTCTTTTATATTCATTAACAACACCTTCAATCATATTGTGAATTAAAGTTCTTGTTAATCCGTGTAAACTTTTGTTAGCTGGTTCATCATCACATCTTGTTACTGTTAAAACTTTATCGTTTAAAGTAACTGTCATATTTTTATGTATGTCTTTTTCTAATGTTCCCTTTGGTCCTTTTACTGTTATGTGATGTCCATCTATCTTAACTTCTACACCTTCTGGTACATTGATAGGTTTGTTTCCTATTCTTGACATTTCTTTATTTCCCTCCTTCTTTTTTCCAGAATTAATGAAAACCTGCGTATTGCTATGTCAATCTTCGCTTCAAAATTTTCGATGTACATATATGTACTATCTCAAATTTTTCAGCTTGATTTCCTTGCACTACTTGGTTTTGATTAATTCTTAATTAATCAAATTACATTTTATCAACTTATCTTCTACCAAACGTAAGCTAGGACTTCTCCTCCTAAACCTTCATTTCTTGCTTCTTTATCTGTTTTTATTCCTTTTGAAGTAGATATAAGAGCTATACCTAATCCATTTAATACTCTAGGTAATTCATCCTTAGATGCATATACTCTTAAACCTGGTTTACTTATTCTTTTTATTCCATCAATAACTCTTTTTCCTTTTTCATCATATTTTAGAGTTATTCTTAACATTCCTTGACGAGAATCATCTATTTCCTCAAAAGATGCTATATATCCTTCTTTAAATAGGATATCTGCAATAGCTCTTTTCATATTTGATGCTGGAACATCAACTGTTTTATGTTTAGAACTATTAGCATTTCTTATTCTTGTTAACATATCTGCTATTGGATCTGTTGTATTCAATTTATTTTCCCTCCTTCTTTTAATTGGATTTTGCACAATTTAATGATGTAGGCTGCAAACAAATTCTACCAGCTAGCTTTCTTAACACCTGGTATTTCACCCTTATGGGCTAATTCTCTGAAGCATACACGGCAAATTCCAAATTTTCTGATATATGCGTGTGGTCTTCCACAAATTTTACATCTATGATATTCTCTTGTTTTAAATTTTTGTGGTCTTTGTTGTTTTACTTTTAAAGATTTTTTTGCCATTTTTTTCTCCTTTCTTAAATTTTATTTTACTATTATGAAATATTTTACATAAAATTCAAATCTAGTGAAATTAATTAGAAACGAGTAGTGCTAGGAAAAATTAATTTCAAAACCGGAGTCGTACTTTTTGTACGATGAGGATTTTGTGATTAATTTTGACAACGCAATACGATGTTTATAATTGATTTCAATTAGTTTTTAAATGGCATTCCAAGTAAAGTTAAAAGCTCTCTAGCTTCTTCATCTGTCTTTGCAGTTGTAACGAAAATTATATCCATTCCTCTGATTTTATCTATTTTATCATATTCGATTTCTGGGAATATTAGTTGTTCTTTAATTCCCATTGAATAATTTCCTCTACCATCAAATGAATTAGTTGAAACTCCTCTAAAGTCTCTAACTCTTGGAAGTGCTACATTGAATAGTTTATATGCAAAATCATACATTTTTCCTTTTCTTAATGTAACTTTACATCCCATATTTATTCCTTCTCTTATTTTGAAGGCTGCTATAGCTTTTTTTGCTTTTGTTATAATTGGTTTTTGACCAGTTATAAT
>CALXRZ010000019.1 GCA_944391015.1 uncultured Clostridia bacterium
AAATAAGACAAGAAACACCAAAATATTATGAAGAAGTATATAATGTAGTAAAACCAGCATTTGTATCAGCAGAGCATAGTGACGGATAATAATAAAATAATTATATGATAATATTATAAAATCGTAACAGAAAATTATTTTATAACTATAAAGAGTGTAGAATAATTTTCTTTTTTATGGTATATTATAAAAAAATGAAATTTAATCCTAGTGATAATTGGAAGAATATATAGAAAGGTGTTGAATAATTTATAAAGGGGTTAATATGAAAGTTGTAATTAGTGGTAGTTTTAGAAAGCATTTACAAGGTATCTTACAATTAAAAACAGAACTACGATAACTACTTAAATGGAGGTTTTTATGGTAGATAAAATAGAAATAAAAGGAGCAAAAGTTCATAACCTAAAAAATATAGATGTAGACATTCCACTTAATAAAATAGTAGCCATATCAGGCGTATCGGGAAGTGGTAAATCTTCTCTTGCCCTAGGTGTCTTGTATGCAGAAGGTTCAAGAAGATACTTAGAAGCATTATCTACATATACAAGGAGAAGAATATCTCAAGGGGAAAAAGCAAAAGTAGAGAGCATACTACACGTGCCAAGTGCCTTGGCACTACATCAAAGACCAAATGTGCCTAGCATTAGGTCAACATTTGGAACAGCAACAGAACTTTTAAATTCTGTAAGACTATTATTTTCAAGATGTGGAAATTATATATGCCCAAATGGACATATTGTTCCAGCAAGTGCTGGGGTTGCAAGAGATGAACAGTTAGAATGCCCAACTTGCCACGAAAAATTTTACGGTTTGGGCGCAGAAGAATATGCTTTTAATTCATCTGGCGCTTGTCCTAAATGTGGAGGAACTGGTATTATTGAAATAGTAGATATGGACTCGCTAATTCCAAATAAAAACTTAACTATTGACGAGGGAGCAGTTGCACCTTGGAATAGCTTAATGTGGTCTTTAATGACAGATGTATGCCGTGCAATGGGAGTTAGAACTGATGTGCCATTTAAAGATTTAACTAAAGAGGAGCAAGAAATTGTTTATGATGGCCCAATGGAGAAAAAGCATATTTTTTATAGACCAAAAAATGGAGCTACTACACTTGCCACAGAAATGGACTTTACATATTATAGTGCAAAAGCTACTGTTTTAAATGCACTAAAAAAGGTAAAAGACGAAAAAAGTATGAGCAGAGTTTCAAAATTTTTGAAAGAAGATGTATGCCCAGAATGTAATGGTTCAAGAATAAATAAAAGAGCAAATTCTACCTTATTTGGAGGAAAAACTTTATCTGAGGTTTGTCAGATGAGCCTTAGAGATTTATATGTGTGGCTTCCAAAAACAGTAAACGAATTGAACGACGACGTAAAGCAAATGGGCAAAAACATACTAGAGGAATTTATGATAAATGCTGATGCCTTGCTTTCGCTTGGGCTAGGATACTTAACATTAGATAGAGCGAGCAACACATTATCTACTGGAGAACTACAAAGAGTGCAACTTGCTAGAACAGTAAGAAATAGAACTACAGGAGTTTTGTATGTTTTAGATGAGCCATCAATTGGACTTCACCCAGCAAATGTAGATGGACTAATAAACTTAATGAGGCAACTTATAAAAGACGGAAATTCGGTTGTGTTGGTTGACCACGACACACGAATACTAAGTGTAGCAGATTATGTGATAGAAATTGGACCGGAGGCAGGTGCTAAAGGTGGAGAGATTATAGGAAAAGGGACAATACAAGACATTATAAAAAATAACAATTCTTTAATTGGACCATATTTAGATGGTAAAAAAGAAGTACGAGTAAGAGAAAAAATTGCAAAAGAGGATATATTTAAACTTGGAAAAATAAGCCTAAGCACAGACTCTATTCATACTGTAAAACCACTTAGCATAGATATTCCAAAAGGAAGATTAACCACAATAACTGGTATGTCTGGAAGTGGTAAAACTACATTGATTCTTGAATCTTTGTATCCAGCAATCAAAGCAAAACTAAATAATGCAAGTATGCCACAACACATAAAAGAACTAAAAGCAGATTGGGTAAACAAAATAGATTTAATAGATGCTACTCCAATAGGAAATAATGTAAGAAGTACAGTAGCTACCTATTCAGGAGTATTTGATGATTTAAGAAAATTGTATGGAAAAATAAGTAGTAATTATACAGCAAGTGATTTTTCATATAATACTGGAAAACTAAGGTGCAATACTTGTGATGGAACGGGAACAATATCAATGGACGTACAATTTTTGCCAGATATAGAAATGACTTGCAATTCGTGTGATGGTACAAGATATTCAAACGAGGTAGATAATATATTTTACAACAAATACTCAATAAAAGATGTAATGAAACTAACCATAAGACAAGCATTAGAGGTATTTAAAGACAATAAAAAAATACGAGATAAACTACAAATATTAGTAGACTTAGGGATTGGCTATCTAACACTTGGAGAAGCAACACCTGCATTATCTGGAGGAGAAGCACAAAGACTAAAGCTTGCTTCCGAAATAGGAAAAACACAAGATGGAAGTGTGTTTATATTTGATGAGCCATCAATAGGACTTCACCCACAAGATGTAAAAACATTGTTACAGGTATTCCAAAAGTTAATTGACAATGGTGCCACAATAATAGTAATTGAACACGATTTAGATGTAATAAAAAATTCTGATTATATAATTGATATGGGACCAGAAGGTGGCTATCTTGGTGGAGAGGTTGTAGCAACAGGAACGATACAGGATATAAAGGATAATAAGAAAAGCATTACGGGAAGGTATTTGTAGAGAGGTACAAAAAATGAAAAAAATTTTAATAATAGAAGATGATACAAGCATTAGTAATGAACTAAAAGACTTACTGGACAACGCAGGATATAGTGGAGTTATTTTAAAAGACTTTGATAATTCTTTGGAAGAAACAAAAAAAGAAAATCCTGACTTAATACTGTTAGACATAAACATTCCTAAGCTAAACGGAGAAATGCTATTACAAAAAATACGAAAAGAAAGCAATGTACCAGTTATAATGGTAACAAGCAAAAACACAGAAGCAGACGAAGTGCTATCAATAAGCTTAGGTGCAGACGATTATATAACAAAGCCATACAACCCAACTATACTATTACTAAGAATTAACAATATATTCAAAAGAATGGAAAATAAAAATGATGTATTAACATACAATGATTTAACCATTGACCCTAAAAAAGGAATAATGAAAAATGCTAAAGAAGAACTAATATTAACAAAAAACGAAATGATTATATTTACCTTTTTGTTAGCAAATAGAGGCAATATTGTGACAAGAGATGACTTGATGACTGATTTATGGAATAATGATTCCTACATAAATGATAATGCACTAAATGTAAATATTAGTAGGCTAAGAGCAAAACTAAGTGACTTTGGATATGAGGATGCGATTGAAACTAGAAAAGGGCAAGGGTATGTGCTTAGATAAAAATGCTTAAAATATAGCAATATCAAGCATTTTATGGTATAATATAAGAGTGCTTAAAAAATAAGAAAAATTGACTTTTTCTTTTAATTATGTATATCTAAAGGGCAAAGAGAGAAAGGAATGGTATTTTATATGTCTAATGAAGAAAATTATATAATTGAAAATGAAACAACTGATACTATTAAAAAACAAGAATATTGGAATACTGGTATTGGATTAAATAAGGTCGATAATTTAGAGCCTTCTAAATATTTATTAGAACTATCTCAAAAAAATATAAATGGAGAATTAAAATATAACGAAGTAGAAAATTTATTAAAGACATATTATGAAACGCAAAATCCTAACGATATAAATATTCAAAAAGAAAAAGAATGTGATTTAGTATCTTTAAGAATCGCACAATTGCTAGAAGATAAAAGTTTTGGTTTTAGTCCTATTACCTTAAAAAATATTCATAAACACTTATTTAAAGATATTTATGATTTTGCAGGTAATTACAGAAGTTATAATATTACCAAAAAGGAGAACATCCTTAACGGAGATACTGTTAAATATGTAAATTATCAAGATATAGAAAGTTATTTTGATTACGATTTTAAAGAAGAAAAAGAATTTGATTATTCAAAACTGAATAAAGACGAATTGATAAAACATATTGCAAAATTTACTTCAAGTATATGGCAAGTACATCCTTTTGGAGAAGGTAATACAAGAACAACAGCTGTATTTATGGAAAAATATCTTAATAATATGGGCTTCAATGTTAATAATGATATGTTTAAAGAGCACAGTTTATATTTTAGAAATGCTTTAGTTAGAAGTAATTATGGAAATATTCCAAAAGGAATTTATCCTACATTTGATTATTTAATATTGTTTTTTGAAAATTTATTACAAGGTAAAAGCAACACATTAAAAAATAGAGATTTATATATTAAAGAATTATTTGAAAACAATAATTAAAAATTGAGGTATTAAATAAATGAAGCTAAGCAAATACTTAAAAAGTAATTATTTAATTATAACAATATTTATTATGATACTAGCAATAATAAACCTAATGCTAGTATCCTTTAAAAGCAGTTTACAAGCAATAATAGGAATAAACTCAAGCTTAATAGTAGGTTTTACCATAACTGTTATCTATGATTTTAAAAGAAGAAAAAAGTTTTATGATAAGTTCCTAAATGATTTAGATTTATTAGATAAAAAATATTTAATAACAGAAATGCTTGAAAAACCTAATTTTTACGACGGCGAAATTCTATATGATGCTTTGTATGAAATAGACAAGTCTATGGCTGAACGAATAAAAGAATATAGTTTAAGCATTACAGATTTTAAGGAATACATAGAAATGTGGATACACGAAGTAAAGTTACCATTAGCTTCAATGAATTTAATAGTGCATAATCATAAAGAACTTTCGGACAAAAAAATAACTGAGCAATTAAAAAGAATTGATGACGATGTAGAACAAGTTCTATACTATGTTAGGAGCGAAAATGCTGAAAAAGATTATTTGATTAAAGAAACCGATTTAGCAAAAGTAATTTCGAATGTGGCTATAAAAAACAAAGACATATTATTAGAAAATAAAATTGATTTTATTGTAGATGTTAGTAACAAAAAAGTATTAACAGACTCTAAGTGGCTCGAATTTATTGTAAATCAAATAGTAAGCAATAGTATTAAATATATACGAGATGGAGTAGAGCATTATATAAAAATAACGACAGAAGAAAATAGTAAAAATATTATTTTAAAAATTTTTGACAATGGAATAGGAATTGAAAAAAGTGACCTACACAAAGTGTTTGATAAAACCTTTACAGGAAGCAATGGAAGAAAAATAGAAACATCAACTGGAATGGGACTATATATTGCAAAGCAATTATGTAAGAAATTAGGTCATAAGATTACAATAGATTCAAAAGTGAACGAGTTTACAGAAGTTAGTATTTTGTTTAATAAAAACGAGTTTTTAGATGTTGCAAAGTAGATTTATAATATCAGTGAAATATGGATTGATAGTGCCTAGATTTTATTAAGCAACATTATCCAGTAACGATTGACACAAAAAATATAGAAAAAATATTGACTTTTAATAATAAAAGAGGTTATAATTGAATATAATAAAAGAGATACAAAAAAAGTATCTTGTCCAAATCAAATGTTAGCCGCAACCCTATTTGCGGGGTAAAAGTGCATAGGTGTGCAAATGTTACTCGCAACCCTACTTGCGACAAATAAATGCGTAGGTGGACAAATGTTAATAAAAAATCTACCTTTTCGGAGGTAGATTTTTTGTTAGAAATGAGGAAATATGAAAGTAGAAAGTGGAAAATTTTATTTTATAAAAGATAAATTTTTTGATATTTTTCAAGATTATAAGTTGATGCAAAATAAAGAAAACGGAAATAAGAGACCTTGTTATTTTTGCTTTAATGATCCAGAAAATGAAGAAATAATATGGTTTGTACCAATTTCTAGTAAGGTAGAAAAGTATAAAAATATATATGAGAATAAGAAAAAAAGTAGAAAAAGAGTATATAACTTTGTCTTTGGAAAAGTATTAGGTAAGGAAAAAACATTTTTAATACAAAATATTTTTCCAACTACTGAAGAATATATAGAAAGTAAATATCAAAATAAGGAACAAGACGTAGAAATAACGGAAAGTTTAAAAGAGGAAATCATAGAAGTGTCATTAAATGTTATTAAGTTAGCTAAAAAGGGTATTATTATTCCATTTTATGATATAATAGAAATGAAAAATATATTATTAGAAAATAGATATACACAAGAAAACTAAAACCAAAAACTATTCTTGAAAAAGAGTAGTTTTTCTTCTGTCAAAAACAACATTACAAACTTGTAATATACCGTAACCTTAAAAGAGCGACAAGGCCCAAAATTTCATCTATAATTAAAACCGAAAGGAGAAAATTGAAAAATAATTGTGTTTTGACTTAGTGGCAACTTCACGTTGAAAATCCTTTGGCGTAGCAATTAGTACGCCTCAGGTTTTCTCGTTTGTTTGCCAGCTCTGCATACTGACCTTGTAACAGGCAAAGCCTTAACAAGCTCAGCATAGTCAAAACAACAATTCTTTTCCAATTTAAGTATTTTAAAAGGGAGGAAATAAAAATGTCTACAATACTAAAAATCGATAAAGTAGAAAAATACTATGGTAGTAAATCTAGCCTAACTAAGGCTTTAGACAATTTAACATTTGAGGTAGATAAGGGAGAATTTGTCGCTATAATGGGAGCTTCTGGCTCTGGCAAAACAACACTTTTAAATTGCATATCTACTATTGATAAGGTAACATCGGGTCACATTTTCGTTGGAGGAGAGGATATTACAAAGTTAAAGGGCAATAGTCTAAACAAATTTAGAAGAGAAAAATTAGGGTTTATATTCCAAGACTTCAATTTGCTAGATACTTTGACTGCTTATGAAAACATTTCGCTTGCACTTTCTATTCAAAATAAAGGAGCAAAAGAAATAGAGAAAAAGGTTAATGATGTGGCTAGCAAGTTAGGAATAAAAGATGTATTGCAAAAATACCCATATCAAATGTCTGGAGGGCAAAAGCAAAGGGTGGCATCTGCAAGAGCAATAGTTACAGACCCACAAATAGTGCTAGCAGATGAGCCAACTGGAGCATTAGACAGCAAGTCATCAAGGATGTTGCTAGAAAGTTTTGACTATTTAAATGAAAAACTAAATACAACAATTTTAATGGTTACTCACGACAGTTTTTGTGCCTCTTATGCAAGTAGAGTTATTTTTATAAAAGATGGTAAAGTATTCAATGAAATAATTAAAGGCAATAGTACTAGAAAGGAATTCTTTGACAAGATTATAGATGTCGTAACCTTGCTTGGAGGTGAGGAAAATGACAACTATTAAATTAGCTTTTAGAAACATAAAGAAAAGTTTTAAGGACTACGCAATTTATTTCTTTACTTTAATATTGGGCGTTGCAATATTTTATGTGTTCAATAGTATTGAGAGTCAAACTGTGTTGCTAGATATAACAGAAAGCACTTATGATATTATTGATACCTTAAGCAATATGCTATCTGGAGCGAGCGTATTTGTTGCTTTTATATTAGGCTTTTTAATCATTTATGCAAGCCGTTTCTTAATGAAAAGAAGAAATAAAGAATTTGGAATATATATGCTTCTTGGAATGAGCAAAAGAAAAATATCAATGATACTATTCTTTGAGACAATTCTAATTGGAATTATCTCACTAGCAGTAGGGCTAGGTCTAGGAGTTGCTCTATCCCAACTAATGAGTATGCTAGTTGCCAATATGTTCGAAGCAGATATGACAAGATATGAGTTCATTTTTTCTAGTGATGCTTGCATAAAAACACTAATTTACTTTGGCATAATGTATGTAATTGTTATGCTATTTAATGTTATAAATGTTGGAAAGTGCAAACTAATTGATTTAATACAAACTAGCAAAAAATCAGAGACTGTCAAAATGAAAAATCCAATGCTTTGTACTATTGTGTTTATCCTATCTGTCATTGCTTTAGGATATGCCTACTGGTTAGTAACAGGTGGTGTAAATGAAACAGTACAAACCCCAGATGGAATAATAAAGCCAATCATCATTGGGGCAGTTGCAACATTTTTCTTATTTTGGTCGTTATCAGGACTAATGCTAAAAATTGTAATGGGTATGAAAAACTTATATGTAAAAGGACTTAACACATTTACACTAAGGCAAGTAAGTAGCAAAATAAATACAACCGTATTTTCTATGACAATTATTTGCCTAATGCTATTTGTAACAATCTGCGTACTATCTAGTAGCTTATCATTAAAAAATTCTATGACAGAAAACTTAAACGCACTAGCACCTGCAGATATACAATTATCTATTTCTGTAAAAGACGATAGCTGGCTAGACCAAGGCTATAACAAAGCACAAATAGAAAATTCAAAATTAGGTGTTAGAAAAACATTAGAAGCATTTGGCATTAACATAGATGACTATTTGCAAGAAAGTGTAGAATACAATTCATATCGTATGGACGGACTAACTTTTGGTGATTCATTAGGAGATAGTTTAGAGTATATAAAAAGTAATACAACATCTATGATACCATACAGTATGCAAGAAGAAATTATGACAATAAGTGATTACAACAAAATAGCAAGATTTTATGGCAATGAAGAATATACATTAGCTGATGATGAATATATGATAATAGCAGATTATGATGCGATGATTGCGATAAGGAATATCGCTTTAGAAAATAATCAAGAATTAACAATATTTGGACACACACTAAAACCACGATACCAAGAATGTAAATATGGGTTTGTAGAGATGGCAAGTAATCATATCAATTCAGGAATTATAATAGTGCCAGATGCTGTGGTTGGTGGAAAAGAGTGCTCATACAACTCTATCATAGGAAACTATTACACAGATTCTTTAGACGAGCAAAGAGAAATACAAGATAAAATAAAAACAATGATACAAAATCCTCTTTCAGCAGAATATAGTTTACCAAATGTAAATAGTAAAGCCGATATAAGCGAAGCAAGTATTGGACTTGGAGCATTAGTAACATTTTTAGGTCTATATTTAGGAATCGTATTCTTGATAGCAAGTGTGGCAATATTGGCATTAAAAGAATTAACAGAAAGTACGGATAATAAAGAAAGATATGCAGTACTTAGAAAACTAGGAGCAGACGAAAAGATGATAAATAAGTCATTATTTAGGCAAATAGCAATCTTCTTTATGTTCCCATTGATAGTAGCAGTTATTCACTCAATATTTGGAATAACATTTTGTAGCTATGTAATATCTACTTTTGGAAATAAACATTTGTTACCATCAATAATTATGACAGCAATATTTATTGTAGTAATTTATGGTGGATATTTCTTGATTACGTATTTTAGTAGTAAAAATATTATAAAGGAAAGATAAAATATGAATTGTAATAAATTACAAAAATGTAAGAAAATATTAAGAAAAAAATAATGGAATTGTAAGTAATAACCTGATATAATATAGTACATACAAATACTTTTATAGTATTAGTATTAAAATATATACTAGTAGGTTTTGCAAAAACAGTTTAGTAACTATGCAAAAAATCACACAAAAAAATTTGATGCTTAAAAGGAGAGTGCTTTATGAGATTTTTAGGTAATTTATTATGGTTTATCTGTGGAGGTTTCCTTAGTGGGCTCTCGTGGACATTATCCGGAATAATCTGGTGTATCAGCTTTGTAGGACTTCCTTATGGATTACAATGCTTCAAATTTGCAAGTTTGGCATTTGCACCATTTGGTAAAGAAGTAGTATATGGTGGAGGAGTTCCATCGTTTATAGCCAATGTAATTTGGATTATTTTCTTTGGTATTCCAATGGCAGTAGAAAACTTTTTATTTGGTTGTGTCTGCTGTATAACTTTAATTGGAATACCACTTGGCTTACAATACTTCAAAATTGCTAAATTAGCATTAGCGCCTTTTGGAGCAGATGTAGTTAAAGTAGCATAAACTGGCAAAATAAAGGCAAAAAATAAAAGTAAAAGTAAAGCTTAAACATCAAAGCAAAAAATTGTGTGATTTTAATGAGAGAGTGGCAGTTGATAAAATTGTCACTCTCTCATAATTATGTTGAATAATTTGCAAATGGGGAGGGCTCATTTTGTAAAAAGAATCCACAATTCTGTTATAAAACTCTGTTCCATACAGTATTGGGACGGACTCATTTTGTAAAAAGAGTCCTAGACTAATTGAAATAACTAATTTATAGGTTTTCCTTTATAAAAAATATACAAAAATATGGTACATTTGAACAACTTATGATATACTTGAAAAAAATATGTAATAGTAGGAGAAAAAATTATGGAAGAAAGAATAGTAAAACCATTTACAATGTGGAGACATTTTAAAGGCCCAAGGGCTATGGTAATTACAGTTGCTAAGCATAGCGAAACGGGAGAAGATTTAGTTGTGTATCGTTGTATGGACAACAACGGTAATACAAATCACAAAGATGGAATTTATGCACGACCATTGAATATGTTTTTGTCAGAGGTTGACCACGAAAAGTATCCAAACGTAAGTCAAAAATATCGATTTGAGGAAATTGAGGATTAAGGATATATAATAATAGGTAGAAGAAATTTATGAATTTTATTTTTAATTTAAAAGGGTACATTAAAAAAGTGTACCTCTATTTTTTTGTGAATAATTTGTATAATGTGCACAGTTTCTCTATCTTACGAAAATGTAATTTTAATGTAATTAAAAAGAATGGAAAAAAAGTATAAAATTGTTTAAAATATAGTCACGGTTCACAATTTAACTTAAAAGAATAGGATTATATATTTTTTCTTTTTTTACGTCCCACAACTGCGTGACAGTCTGTAGCAAAAATTACAATAGACTACTATTTAATTCTACCTTTAAGAAAAAACAAGTTTTTTCTTAAATAGTAATTTTTCCACAGACTGTAACTTGTTGGTCCCCACCTTAAGTCGTAAATTAAAAATTATAAAATATATAAAATTCAAACTATATAATAAAAATTATGTATACCAAAATCAGAAAGGAGAAATCAAAAAAATGAGTAATGTTTTAGAGTTACAAAATATTGAAAAATACTATGGCAATAAATCTAATTTAACCAAGGCAATAGCCGGAATAAGCTTTAATGTGGAAGAAGGAAAATTTGTTGGTATAATGGGAGCGTCTGGCTCGGGAAAGACAACACTTCTAAATTGCATTTCGACAATAGATAGAGTAACAGCAGGCAAGATTATTATAAACAACCAGGACATAACAAAGCTAAAAGGCAATAAGTTAAACAAGTTTAGAAGAGAGGAGTTAGGCTTCATATTTCAAGATTTTAATTTGTTAGACACACTAACTGCTTACGAAAATATAGCACTGGCTTTAACAATTCAAAAAGTAAATCCAAAGGAAATAGATAAAAAAGTAAAAGAGGTAGCAGAAAAACTTGGAATATCTGAAATTTTAAATAAATATCCATATCAAATATCTGGTGGACAAAAGCAAAGAGAGGCTATCTGCCGAGCAATTATTACAAACCCTAAAATAGTGCTTGCAGATGAGCCAACTGGTGCGTTAGATTCAAAATCTGCAAGGCAATTGCTCGAAACATTTGAAAGCTTAAACCAAAAATTAGGCGCAACAATTCTGATGGTAACGCACGATGCTTTTACAGCAAGTTATGCAGATAGAATTATATTTATTAAAGATGGAAAACTTTTTAACGAGCTCATAAAAGGAGAAGATACAAGAAAGCAATTTTTCGAGAAAATTATAGAAGTTCAAACACTCCTTGGAGGTGACCTAAACGATGTTATTTAAGTTATCAATACGAAATATGAAAAAAAGTTTTAAAGATTATGCAATTTACTTTTTAACACTTGTGCTAGGAGTGGCAATATTTTATATGTTCAATTCTTTGGATAGCCAGCAAGCAATGCTTCAGGTATCTCAATCAACCAGAGATATGATAAGACTTATGATAGAATTACTTGGAATGATTTCAGTATTTATAGCAATAATACTTGGCTTTCTAATAGTATATGCCAACAACTTCCTTATAAATAGACGAAAGAGAGAGTTTGGAATATATATGACACTAGGTATGGGAAGAAGACAAATTTCTAGCATTATTTTGTTAGAAACCATTCTAGTAGGAATATTATCATTGATTGTAGGTATTTTTGTGGGAATATTTGCTTCGCAATTTATGTCAATACTAGTAGCCAAACTATTTGAAGCTGATATGAGTGGCTTTACATTTGTATTTTCCAAAGATGCTTGCATAAAAACTTGTATCTACTTTGCAGTGATGTATTTGGCAGTAATAGTATTTAATACTCTAACCATTTCAAGATATAAACTAATCAACTTACTAACAGCCGTACGAAAAAATGAAAAAGTAAAAATAAAAAACCCTGTTATTTCGATAATAATCTTCCTAATATCTTGTGGAATATTAGGATATGCATACTACTTGGTATCAGGAGGAATAAGTGAATTAAAAACAGCAAATGAGCTAATAAAACCAATTGTAATGGGAATAGTAGGAACAGTAGGTGTATTTTGGTCGCTATCTGGCTTTATATTAAGAATTATACAAGCAAAGAAAAGCATTTATTTAAAAGGAACAAATATGTTTGTATTAAGACAACTAAATAACAAAATAAATACAAACATAGCAAGTATGAGTATAATCTGCTTAATGCTATTTATGACAATTAGTGTTCTATCAGGAAGTTTATCTATAAAATCTGCACTAGATAAAGAATTGTATAAGTTTACCCCAGTTGATGTAAATTTGTATAAAACAGCTTACTTGCCGGATAGTTATGTTAGTTCATATAGTGGTAAAACAATATATAATTCTAAAGAGCAAGTAGAAGATTCAAGAAAACCTGTAAGTTATACTTTAGAAACTAATGGATATAATATGAACAATTTAAAAGATGTAGTAGAATTTCCAATATACGCATTACCAAACTGGACATTAAAGGATAGCTTGGGGGCATACTATGAAATTACCAAAACCAAATATCCAACTCTTCTTTATGATACACCAGAATCAATTGTTAGAATATCAGATTATAATAAAATTGCAGAACTTTACGGCGAGGAGCAGTATACCTTAAATGACGATGAATACATTGTACTTTGTAACTATGAACAAATGGAGACAACGAGAAATCAAATGTTAAGTACAGATTCTACTATAAAGATAAATGGAAAAACATATCATTCAAAATATGATGAATGTAAGGAAGGCTTTATTTTTATAGCAACAACAGAAATAAATGCAGGAATTATATTAGTACCAGACAATTTTGAACTAAAAGATGAATATACTGAGCAATACTTTTTAGCTGCAAATTATAATGCAGAAACAGAAGAGGGAAAGCAGGAAATAGAAAACACTCTAATAGGTAGTGGTGACACAGAATTTTTTGAAAATATTGAAAATAAGGGAATAAATTTGGATGGAGCATCAAAAATAAGCACCAGGGAATCAAGCAGAGGACTAGCAACTATTATTATATTTATTGCAATTTACTTAGGAATAGTATTTTTAATTACAAGTAGTGCTATATTAGCACTAAAGCAACTTACGGAAAGTTCTGACAATAAACAAAGATACACAATACTAAGAAAAATTGGTTGCGACGAGAAAATGATAAACCAAGCATTATTTAGGCAAATTCTAATATTTTTTATGATGCCTCTAGCTTTAGCTATAATCCATTCAATCTTTGGAATAAAATTTGTGTTATCAATGCTTTCTGTACTTGCATCACCAAACGAATTATTACCATCAACCATTGTAACGGCAATTATAATAGGAATGATTTATGGATTGTACTTCTTGGCGACGTACTTAGGTAGCAAGAATATCATTAAGGAGGAGAATTGAAAAATGGAAAGTTTTAAAGAAAAAATACCAATGATTGTTACAGTAATTATTGTAATTGCTTTAATTGTAGGCGCCTACTACTTTTTAGTAATACATAGAAATTTATACTATACTCAAATAGATAATACAAAAGTAGAGGAAATTTCCACTACTGATGATATGAAATACCAATACACTTTAACTGCATACAATAAAAATGGAAAATCAAAAGAAATTCAATTTAAAACATATAGAGAATTAAAAGAAGATGCGTATTTAGAAGTGGAAGTAATGCAGTTTAGAGGAGTAGTAAATTGGAAAGAGGTTCAAGCAAATGAACTGCCTGAAAAGGTAAAAGCAGAGATGAATGTAGAGTAGGATAAATTCACAGGTGTTTTTTGTCAAAACAAATACCTATCTTAATTTTACGTTGGAGGGGTCCGACAAGTTTACAAACTGTTAAAATGAATGAATGTAAGTTTTTTACAGTTTGTACAATGTTTGGAGTCAAAAACATAAAATTAAAATAGGTATTTGTTTCAACATTTTAGAATAAACAATGAATTGTAACTACAGCTAATATTTTTAAGGAAAATATCTTGAACAATAGTAGAATTATTTGTAAAAAGACATAGCAAAATACTAACTAAAGCAGTAAAAAAACAATCAGTTATTATATTACTCATATTTGTTGCAATGATTATTGGCATTGAAGTAAATCAAGAATTTAAAAGTAGAACCAATGAAATACTAATGAAGTATTTGCCATATTTTGTGTTTATTATGTATTGCATCAATAGAAGTTCATCTGTTACACAGGCAATGTTTATGAATTGCGACCACAGTATGTTAACATATAGAATATATAGAACTCCAAAAGTAATACTTGGAATCTTTAAAGAAAGGCTTAAGACTTTAATAACAATAAATCTAATGCCAGCAATACTAATAGGTATGGGGCTAGCAGTACTTTTATACATTTCTGGTGGCACAGACAATCCACTAAATTATATGGTTCTATTTGTATCAATAATTGCAATGAGTATATTCTTTTCCGTTCATTATTTAGTGATGTACTATCTATTGCAACCATATAATGTGAATACAGAACTAAAAAGTAGTACATACAAAACTGTACAGGGAATAACATATCTTGTGTGCTGGTTTATGATACAAATTCAGTTACCAACTCTATATTTTGGAATAGCTACTATTGCTTTTTGCGTAGTATATTCGCTTGTTTCATTATATTTAGCATACAAATATGCACCTAAGACATTTAAGCTAAGGGCGTAGACAAAAAAATAATTTAGGAAGGAACAAAAATTATGTTAGAGTTATTAGAAAAATTCAAAAAAGGTAGAACCATACTAATTGGAAAAAATAAAGCTGTTATTGCATCAGATTTAATGAAATTTAAAGAATTTTATGCTATTTATGCAGATATAATTGAAAATATAGATTTTAATATGGGATGTGGTACTTATAAAATAAATGACAAATTAGCTTTAATTATAAGAGACAAAGAACGATTATTAGACATTCGGATTAACGGCAGAAGAAAGAAAAGCTATATATTGTCATGAATTAGGACATTGTTTTAGTCCTAATCAGCAAGAAAATAGTGGTACTGGAAGAAAAATTAGTGAAGAAGTAGATAGCGACACATTTGCAGTTAAATATTGTGATATTTCTCCTCATATTTTAGAAAGAGCATTAGCTAAAAGTTTTGAATATGAAATGAAAGATATAGGAAGAAAGAAAGATGTAACGCAAGAGAGGGTAGATAGATATATAGAAGAAATGAAAGCACGAAAAAGAAATATCGAAAAACTAATACGTGAAATTGAAGAGCAAGAAAGATAGTTAATGACAACAAAATTTAAATTATTAGAAACTCAAAATAGGGATTAGACAAACTAATCTCTATTTTTTTGCGAAAACCTTGTAACTTTTCTCTAAAAAATGTTACTATGTAGATGAAAGTTAACTACCAAAAAGGAGATTTAAATCTAAATTGAAAAAGGAAATGTTAAAGGATTACTTAGAAAATGGAAAACTAAATATAGACAAAATGCTTGATGACTTTTATGGATATGTATATATTATTGTAAAAAACGGAGTAAGTAGCTATATTACAGATGAAGATATAGAAGAAATAATATCTGATGTGTTCGTTGCTATTTGGAAAAATAGTGAGAGATTATCAGCTACAACAGATTTAAAGGCATACTTAGCAGGAACTGCTAAAAATAGGATAAAAAATAAATATAGAAAAACAGAAGCAAATATATCTATATCCGAGTACGAAGAAAAAATAATAGAAAATAGCAATCTTGAAAAATTAGCAGAAGAAAATGAGCAAAGCATAATAATAAAAAATACATTAAAAACGTTAAAAATAGAGGAATATGAAATATTTATTATGTTTTACTGCGAAGCTAAACCAATAAAAGAAATTGCAGAGAAATTAAAATTTTCTACTAGCAAAGTGAAAGTTATTCTTCACAGAGTTAGAAAGAAAATAAAAAGAAATTTAGAAGATGGAGGTTATGGCTATGAAAGATAATGAACTAAAAGAAAGAGTTAGAAAAAACATAAAAGAAGAAATAGCTATATCAAACATCAGAAAGGAGTTTGATATGAAAACAAATAAGAATAAAAAAGTAATATATGTACTTTCATCTATATGTGCAGTATTTATATTAGGAATTGGAATATTTGTTGGAGTTAATAAAAATCTATTACCAAGCAATACAGTTGACATTGGGCAAACTGATGGTAAAGGAGAAAGTGTAAAAGTTGAACTAAATATAAACAAGGTAAAAGATATGAGTATGACAAGTTTAGATGCAGACGTAAAAACTATTGAACTAGAAAACTTACCAAAAGAATTTGCGTTTGTAGAAAATTTATTAGTACCAAATGAATATGAGTTTGAAAATGGTTATACTGTTTACACTAGAGAGAACATAGACACAGCAGAATACAATGTATTGCACGATTATGTATTGAATTATAGAAAGGATGACTTAAATGAAATAAAAATAGCTTTTTCAAAAGTAGAGTCACCTATAAGAGATTATTTTATTGGCGATGGAGAAAAAATCTCAAAAATAGGTAATGTGGAATTAAAAGTATCACAATGGGAAAAGATGTATATAGTAACTTTTGAATACGACGACATATATTTTGATATTGAAACAACAGGAATTACAGAGAATGAGTTGGTGAATTTGCTAAAATCTATAATTGATAATGGGACAAAAAGTTCTAATGCAGAATAAGAAAAAATATAAAATTTATTTGAAAGAGAATTATTCTACTTAATTATTTTAAGTACAGAACAATTCTCTTTTATTCTGTTTAGCAGTTGAATAGCATTTATTTTTTTGCTAATATAATAAAAATATAATTTACAAAAAGTTGTAACAAAATAGCAGTAATGGACACTAAATAGGTGAAAGGGGGAAAAGTTATGCAGAATATGGACGAAATATATAGCAAATATGTAGACATAGTTTATAAATATGTATTCTGCTTAACAGGAAACGAAGATATAACCGAAGAAATTGTCCAAGAGACTTTTGTAGTAGCTATTAGAGATATAAATAAGTTCAGGGGAGAATGTAAAATATCAAGCTGGCTATGCCAGATTAGCAAATATATATGGTATAAAAAACTAAAAAAAGAAAAACGAAACAAAGAAATATCACTAGATAATTTGCAAGATTCACTAGTTATGGAAGAGTCAATAGAAGAGAATTTTTGTAATAAAGTAGATAAAATAGAGTTATTTAAAAAGTTGCAAAAGCTTGATGAAGATACTAGAAATGTAATGTACTTAAGAATATTTGGAAATTTTGAATATAGTGAAATAGCAGAAATTATGAATAAAACATCAAATTGGGCACGAGTTGTATTTTTTCGTGGTAAGCAAAAATTGAAGGAGGAATTAAAAGATTAAAGAATATCAAAATTTGAATGTGTAGAGAATTAAATTTGTGTAAATAGTTTGAAAAAAATGCCTCTAGGCAAAGAGAGAAAGGAAAGATATTAAAAATGAAAAATGAATGTGATATTGTTAAGGACTTACTATTTAGTTACAATGATGGGGTCTTAAGCGAGACTTCTAAAAATTTTGTGGAAAAGCACTTAAAAGACTGTGAAAACTGTAATAATGCATTAAAAGAAATAAGGCAGGAAAACGGTAAAATTGAGCAAAAAAAAGAAATTGATGCATTTAAGGGAGTTAGAAAAAAAATAAGTAAACGAAACAATGTAATAATCTCTATTGGCATAATAATTTTACTAATAATTATTATATTCAATGTGCTAGTATTTGTGAATTATAATAATATGATTACTACAATACAAATAACTTTACAAAAAGACATAACTGAAGAACAACTAGCAGATATAGAAAATGTAATTAAGGAAAATGCAAGTGGAGTTGAGATTGAATATATTTCAGAAGATTATCAACTCAGAATGTTGCAAAATTGGTTAGAAGAGGATGCTCATATACTAGACAACTATAAAGGTGGTGAAGATAGTCCATTTAAGCCAAGCCTTACAATAAAAGTCAAAGAAAAAAATGATACACAAAAAGTAGTAAAAGCTATAAAAAATATGCCAGGCATATATAAAATACTAAACTACGAAGACCAAAATCCTTATATATTATTTTTAAGTAAGCTACTTTATAGCTAGCAGAAATAGTTTGATGATACATTAAGAGGAAGTAATTATATTGCTAATTACTTCCTTTTATCACACATACAAATATCGAAAAACAATAAAAAAATATTGACAATCAAAAATAAAAAGTATATACTATTGCTCGATGAAGAAAAGATTGGAGGAAAAATAAATGAAAATTTCAGGAGAAAAAAGTCTTTCGTCAAAAGTAGAAAATGGATTAAAAGTTCTATTCTTAGTAATAACATTGCTAGATATAGTTACACTAGGAGTTTCAGGTGTGGCAATATTTTCAGAATTTAATAGCTTTTCTGTTAGAGAAAATTATTTAACAAGAATTGTTCTAGAAGCAATTATTAGTGTAGTGCTTCTTTCAACAGGAATTGTTGCATTATTTATAATCCATCAATTTATTAAAATATTTAAAAATCTAAAGGAAAGCAAGCTATTTGAAAAGGGCAACGCAAAGTGCTTAAACAAAATTTGTACTATGTCGATAGTCATAGGAAGCTTATACTTAATTTGCTTAATAGGAGTTTGTATCCTTTTAGAATATTTTAATACAATAGACTTTTTAAGTAGTCTCTTAATAAAAGTACTAATTCTAGTATTTGCAGTTGCATTTTTAGTATTCGGAATTGGAATTAAAATTCTAAACTATATATACATAAAAGCAATTGAATATAAAGAAGAAAATGATTTTACAATTTAGTGTAATAAGCAACAGGGAATAAACTTATTTAGTATAGATTGACAAAAAACAATAAGTTATGTAAATCTATTTGCAAAATAAGCTCGGCCTAAATTGTAAAAAATAAGAAAGGAAGGATGAAAAACAGTGCCAATTATTGTTAATGTAGATGTAATGCTAGCTAAAAGAAAAATGTCTTCTGGTGAGCTTGCTGAAAAAGTTGGAATTACCCCTGCAAATCTTTCGATTTTAAAAACAAACAAAGCAAAGGCAATAAGGTTTTCTACATTGGAAAAACTATGCGAGGTTTTAAACTGCAAGCCAGGAGATATATTAGATTATGTAAAGTAACTCGGAAAAAGGGGACAGTCCCCAATTTCTAAAAAGAAAGGAACGTAATATTATGGAAATTATAAGTAGTACTATACTTGCTATATTACAATCAATTTTGTTTTATGGTAAAGAGATAGGAATTTCAATGTTAATATTTTCTATTATAGGAAATGGGTTAATAAGCTACATCCTTATTAGGAAAAATAAAATTAAAAACAAAAAAAGCTTTGTCTTAATAATACCAATTATATTATTAAGTAGTACATATTTTATCTTTGCAAATACAACATTTTATATAGCAAATATTTTTATAATAATATTGTTAAATATATTGATGTATGCAATAGCAATAACACCAAAAAACTATTTAAAAGTCTGTATAGTTGATTCACTTAAATTACTAAAAGATACTATTACTGGTTTTAAGGAAAGCATAGATTACACAAAGGAAAAATCAAAAGAAAATACTAAAGACAAGAGAAAAATAGAAAAAGAAAATGTTAAAAAAATAGCTGTTTCATTATTGATAGTATTTGCAGTTGTAGGTGTTGTTATAGGATTACTTATTTCGGCAGATAGCATATTTGCAAATATATTTGATAATATTGCAAGTATATTTAAAAATATAAATATAAGTAGTACACTAAATTTTGTAATAAGACTTATACTAATAATTGTTGCATATATTGTAATTTTAAGTTTTATACTAAAACTAAACAAAGAATATAATTATCAAGCAAAAGAATTAAAAACAAACAACAATAAATATGCATTTACTATAAAACTACTTTTAATAGCACTAAATATAGTATACTTAGTATTCTGTTTTATTCAAATAGAATCACTATTTGCAAAAATAAATATTGATACAGATTTTAATTATGCAAGCTATGCAAGAACGGGCTTTTTCCAACTTATGTTTGTTTCATTTATAAATTTTGCAGTTATACTATTATCAAACAAATTTAATGAAAACAAAGAGAAAAGCATAAAACTACTAAATCTATTTTTAGTTATATTTACAATAATTATAGCAATATCATCAATGTATAGAATGTATATGTATCAAACAGAATTTGGACTAACATATTTAAGGATGTTTGTATACATTATACTAATTACCGAAATACTAACTTTTGCTCCTATTATAATCTACATTTTTTATGAAAAATTTGACTATATGAAATGTAGTTTTGCTATATGGATATGTGTTTATTGTGCAATTAACTTTATAAATATAGAAAGAATAATAGTTGATACTAATGTAAACAGAACTTCTAGTACAAGAAAGATAGATTATGAATATATTTGTAGTATTGCAAGTGAAGATAGTTTTGACATTATTTTTAATGAAATGGAAAAAGATAACTTAAACGCTATAGATAAATTAAATATAACGAGTACAGTTCTTAAATTAACAAATAATTCAAAAGATATAGCTTGGCAGGAGTTTAATTTATCAAAGTGGAACGTAAGTAAAGAAAATGTCGATACAGCTTCGTTAGAAAAGGAAATAAAAGACTTAGATGATAAAGCTAAAGAAGAAGAAATTAGACAAAGAAGAGAGGAAGAAGAAGCAGCAGAAAAAGCGATGGAAGAAGAAAAAGCAAGGACACTTGCTAAAGAGAAGCTAGAACTTTCGGAAGATTCTATAAGATGTATTTACAAAAATGTTATAAGCGAAAATGAAGCATATATAGTAGAAAAAACTGGATATGCAACGGGGATTGAAGAATGGACTATTGGAAAAATTACCGAAGATGGTACAAAATATGAAGAAATGAACACATTAGAAATAGCTCCAACTAGTGAAATAGAATTTTTTGAAGGAGGTTTAGGCTTTTTAGAAAAAGCTGAAAGTATTTATTCTGCAAAATCTGATTTATTAGTAACCAGAGACTCTGGTAAAACGTTTGATAAAATAGAATTCCCAGAGGGAGAGTTTACTCTATCTGACCCAGAGGGAAAATCGTGGGAAGAATGTTATGACTATTTTTATTTGCCTACCAGAGAGAAAGATGGAACCTTAACAGTATTAGTATCAGGTGGATATGAAGGAGGCTACAATGGAGGAAAAACACGTGCAAAATATGTTTCAAAAGATGATGGCTACACGTGGAAGTTTGTAGGAGAAGTATGGAAAGAGTAGAAAAAAACCAACAAAAATCAAAGGTAAAAGTGTCTAAATAGTAGATTAGAAAATAAGGAGGAATTGTTATGAAGAAAAGTACAAAGATTATAATATTTATAATTATTTTGCTAGTTATTATAGGCACTTTTGCAATTTATATATTCACTCAATATCAAAAAAATATGTTATCAAGTATACGTGGTATAGTTATGGAGGTTTATGAAAATAGTTTAAGTGTAATGGGAATAGAAGCTGGTAATGAACCGGGAAGTCTATATAGTGTGAGTTTTGCAAAAGACGGAAATATTGGTTTTAAACAAGGTCAAGAAGTGCTAATATATTTTGACGGAATTGTTGCAGATAGTTTTCCAGCTCAAATACATAATGTCGGAAAAATAGAAATTGTAGCAGAACAAAGTGAGGTTGAAATACCGGACGATGTAACAAGATATTATAACAATACACAAGATAAGGTAGATGTAAATGTAACAGATTTAACTACAAAAGGAGTTACTATAACGATAACTGACACAAACGAATTACCTTATGAATACACAAATGATTATAAACTAGAAAAAGAAGTAAAAAATGAAAAATATACAGGACAAGGAGAGTATATAGGAGAAGCAACAGACAATTCTGTTCCAGGATACACTGGAACTGGATTAGAATATATTTGGAAAGAAATGGAGAAAAAAGCAGATGTTAATATAGAGGATACTATAGAAGATTTAGTATTTAATTTACCAAATATGACAGAATACGAGCATTATACTTTAATAGGAAAGAAAATTAACTGGACAAATTTATATGGAGAGCTTACAGATGGAAAATACAGATTAACATTTTCTGGTAAAGGGTCATTTCCAATTGTAATAGAGTTTTCTGTCAATAGTGGAGAGGCAAAGATGATAAGCAAGGAGTTTGGAAAGTAAAAAAATAAATAAAAAATAGTTTAATTGATAAATGTAGAGGGTGGAAATTGTAATTCTATCCTCTTTAAAAATATAATGGAAATAGAAGGAGGAAAAAGAATCTTGACAGATTATATGGAGGTAGATATAATAGAGATACCAAAAATATATGAGTTAAAAGAAACAGATAAATATAATAAAGCAATAGAATGGTTCTATTTTTTGGAAAATCCTGAGTCAGAGAGGGTGAAAAGTATAATGAAAGAAAAAGGTATGGATATTAGCACAATAGTAGAACTAACTGGCTTAACTGAGGAACAAATTAAAGTAATATAAAACTATGACGAAAAAACAAATGTATAATTATAGTGTAGAACTATACTTTATGCACTTGTTTTTTTTTGAACTCTGATAAAATAACCAAAAAAATTTTCAAAAACATATTGACTTAGAGCAAACTCTAGGTGTTATATAATAGATGTATAAATATTTTATATAAAATAAACAACAAAAAAAGAAAAGCAAACATAAAACAAATAGAACTAACAAAAAGCAAGGAAGTGATGAAACAATGACAATATCAGAGGTTAGCCAAAAATACAATTTAACACAGGATACAATAAGATATTACGAAAAAATTGGACTCTTACCTAAAGTACCTAGGAGCAAAAATGGAATAAGAAATTTTGACGACGAAGCTTGCAGATGGATAGAGTTTATAAAATGTATGAGAAATGCAGGAATGGAAATTGAAATACTTATTAAATATGTTGATTTATTTAAACAAGGGGAAAATACTGTAAAAGAAAGACGACAACTACTAGAAGAACAAAAATCAAAACTTTTAGAAAAACAAAAAAGCATTAACGAAACCATGGATAGGCTAAATTATAAAATAAAACTATATGATTAAATCGAGGCAGGAACTAGAAAAGATTTTACAGAAAAAATATAAATCATAAAATTTAGGCTAACATATTAACAGTTTATAATTATCTATTATAAAAAACAAATTTTAAGAAAGGAAGATGTATTATGGAAAAGGCTAAAGTATATTTTACTAAAGAAATAACACCAGAGAGTGTTGTGAAAATGTATGAAACATTAGGAGTTAAACTACCTGGAAAGGTAGCAGTTAAGTTACATTCAGGAGAGCAAGGAAACCAAAACTATATTAGACCAGAGTTTGTTAAAGCTATTGTAGAAAAGGTTAATGGTACAGTTGTAGAATGTAATACTGCTTATGATGGAGCAAGAAATTATACAGATAAACACAAAAAACTAATGGAAGACCACGGATGGACAAAATATTTTGATGTAGACATTATGGATGCTGAAGGACCAGATTTAGTATTAAATATACCAAATGGAAAAATATTAAAAGAAAATTTTATTGGCAAAAATATGGCAAATTATGATTCAATGCTTGTACTATCACACTTCAAAGGACATCCAATGGGTGGATATGGTGGAGCATTAAAACAATTATCAATTGGTTGTGCGTCATCAGAGGGAAAATCTTGGATACATTCTGCAGGACAATCTAAAGACCAAACTAAAATATGGGACAATCTACCAGAGCAAGACAGATTCTTAGAGTCAATGGCAGACGCAGCATCAAGTGTAGTTAAATATTTCGGAAATAATATTGTATTTATAAATGTTATGTGCAATTTATCTGTAGATTGTGACTGTTGTGCAGTTGCAGAAGACCCTTGTATGAAAGACATTGGTATTTTAGCAAGTACAGACCCAATAGCTATAGATCAAGCTTGTATAGACTTAGTATATAATTCAAAAGACCCGGGTAGAGACCATTTTGTAGCTAGAGTAGAAAGACAAAATGGAGTTCATACTATAGAAGCTGCAGCTGAGCTTGGATTTGGTACAAGAGAATACGAACTAATAAAGATAGATTAAAAAGTTTATAGTAATAAAATAAACCATAATTTAGGCATTTGCATACCTAATTATGGTTTTATTTTATGTAAATGTTGAACACTGACCAATTTTATGGTACAATAGAAAAGACTGTAAAAAGGAGAAAAACAGAACTAAATATTACAAGAGAACAATTAAAAAGACTATATAAATACGAACAAAAAGAAAAAGAGGAAGAAACAATTAGATAAAAGTGTAGAGGGTAATATGAAAAATTTTAATGAAGTAAAAAATATAATAGGAAGTGGCATAAGAAGTTTTATAAAAAACCTAAAATACGTACTAAAATCAATGCCAATCAAAATAAAAATAATAGCACTAATTATATTAGTTATTCTGGTCTCACTAATATCAATCGCTATAATTAGGGCAATTAGAATAGAAGAAAGTAAGCAAAAATATGAAGTATACGATGGCACAAATTTAGATGAAAGCAAGTATCCAGGCTATAAGGAACTAATAGATAATTTACAGGCAAGTCATCCTAATTGGACATTTACTTTATTCTATACCAAGCTTGATTGGAGTGAAGTAATTGCAAATGAGGGACATTCGGACTTAAGGGCAAATCCACTAAACTTAATACCAGACTCTTCTTCATATCCAGAGGATTGGAGATGTGAAATATGTGGAAATAAAAAGTATGATAATGGAACGTGGCTATGTGCTTCAGATAAAGCAATAAAATATCAAATGGATCCTAGAAATATTTTAAATGATGACAATATATTCCAATTTCTAGAACTAAAGTATACAGAAGGAGCGCATACAACCCAAGGCATACAATCACTTACAGAGGGGTCTTTTCTGGAAGGAGAAAGTATTGCAGAAGCTCTAATACAAGCAGGAGAAAATGCAAATGTAGACCCATACTTTATCACATCAAGACTGATACAAGAGCAAGGACGAAGTGGAACTACTTTGTCACGAGGCTATGAATATAATGGTATAACAGTATACAATCCATTTAATGTAAATGCAACTGGAAATTCAAGTGAAGAAATTATAGAAAATGCAGCTAAATATGCATTCGAACAGGGCTGGGATACTTTAGAAAAAGCTTTAATTGGAGGAGTAAATTTTGTAAGAAATGGCTATATAGATGTAGGACAAAACACATTATATTTGCAAAAATTTGATGTGGTAAATCAAGATGGAGAGCTATATTGGCATCAATATATGCAAAACTTATTGGCACCTAAGTCAGAAGCAAGCAATATGAAAGCTATATATGAGGCATCGGG
>CALXRZ010000020.1 GCA_944391015.1 uncultured Clostridia bacterium
TTAGTCCATTTTCATAAGAAGATTTTACTTCCCACAATTTTAGGTTTCTATTTATACCACTATGTGTATCTGAAATATCAAATACATGCCTTAAGACACTTCTACCATCTTCAATAGAAATTAGAGCTATACCTTTAGCACCTTTGTTAACCCACCTTTTTAGTTTGTTATTCCATGTTTCTATATCTGCACAAGCAGTTGCATTTGGTTTTTGAGCATAAATTAGCACTTGTTCATTAAAAGAATATTTATAATTATTACTTGCCGTATTTAAGAATTTTGTCCAGTCTTCACCATTTTGTGTGATTTCTTTTAATGTTTCATTTGCCATTTCATTAACTAACTGATATTAATTAGAAATTAGGTTTCCTCCTTTCTTTCTACTTTTGATTTATAATTGAAATACTCTAATGTATTATGATTTTTTATACATTCTCTGAGTGCTATTATATTTAAAACATGTGGATCATTTGTTATGTCTTTTAAATCTTCAATTTTTAAATTCGAAATAGCTTTTTCACTTGCTTTTCCTATATTAATTAATTTATCATATGTTGCATTTCTTGTTATTTCTTTTTTTCTTGGCATTTTACCACCTCACTTTAAGTAAAAGTAAAGAGAGATTAACTTTTAATAATAAGCTAATCCCTCTAGTTTTAATTACTCATCTTTATTTTTCTTGTGGTTATGTATTATTATATATGTAATACCTAATAAAGAAAGTAAGCCTAATCCTGCAAATAGTTTCATGTTACTGTCATCTCCAGTTTTAGGAACTTCTATTTTTTTATTCTCAAATGAAAACTCTATTGTTCCATCTTTTTCTTCTACTTGCTTGTCATCTACAAATATTCCTTTGTCATTTATTTCTACTTTTACAACTCTATTAGATAATTCATAATCTGTTGGTGCTTTTGTCTCTTTTATATAATATCTACCATATCTTAAGTCTTCAAAAATTGCTGTACCATCTTTTTTATTAGATTGAACTTCTTTTATTAATTTAGTGCATTCAAGATCTTCATATATTGCAAAAGTAAATTTATCTTTGATAGTTTCTTTTGTTTCAGAATCCACTTTAATGACTTTTACATTTTTTAAGATAGGCATATCTTTCATTTCTATTTTTTGAGTATCTTTATCTGTTGTAATAGTAAATTCTATTTCTTCAGTAATTTCGTAACCATAAGGAGCTATTGTTTCTTTTAGTATGTAAGTTTTTCCCTCTTCAAGACCTTTTACTTGATGAGGCTCTTTAGTAGAAGTCCATTTATCTATTACATTTCCTTCTTTATCTGTAACTTCTAGTTCTGCTCCTTCAAGTTCTTCCCCTGTTGTTAAATCTGTTTTAGTTACTTCAACTAATTTATCTATCATAACAATTCTTTGTGTTTCTTTACTTTCAGTAACTGTAAACTCAATATCAGATGCTTTTACATAGTTTCCAACTGCTAATTCTTCATGCAATATATAAGTTTCATTTTCTTTTAGTCCTTTTACTTTATGTGCTTCTTTTTCTGAAATCCACTCATCTATTATATTGCCCTCTTTGTCTAATACTTGTAATTTTGCCCCCTCTATTTCTTTACCAGAAATATCTTCTTTTGAAACTTCTACTATTTTATCTTTCATTGTAACTTTTTGAATTTCACTTGTATCTTCTACCTTAAACTTTATTTCAGTTGCAATAACATAGCCATCTGGGGCAATTTCTTCTTTTAGTGTGTACTCTTTTCCAACTGTTAGTCCCTCTATTTTATGAGTTTCTTCAGTAGAAGTCCATGTATCTATAATATTACCTTCACTATCTAAAACAGTTAATTTTGCACCTGGCAATTTTTTATCTCCTGTGATATCAGTTTTAGAAAACTCTATTAATGTAGTATCATTTTCTACATTTAATTTTTGTTCATACACTTTAGTTATTGTGTCTTTTTGTTCAAATTCAACTTCATATTTTGTTGTATTTAAAACTAATCCATCTAAAGTTTTTATTTCTTCTATTTCATAAGTTCCTATTGGTAAATCAGTAATTGTAAGTTTACCATCTTTAGTTAGATTATATATCTTTATTTCTTGACCTTGCTCATATATAATACTGCCGTCTGCTTTATCAATTATATCTTCTTTTGCTGTTAGCTTAAATTCAATTCCAGATAAGTCTGATAAATCAATTAACGAAGTATCTACATTTTCTCTTATAGCAATAGTTTTGTCTAATTTTATAGTTCCTGTTGGTTGTTCATTTTTTATAACTATTTCTTTTATAAAATCTCCGTCTTTGTCTGTGTCATAATTTTTAATGTTCTTGATTTCAAAAGTTACAGGTTTATCTAATTGTAAAAAGCCCTCAGGAATTTTTATTTCTGTTATTTCATAACTTCCAACTGGTAATTTTAAAGGTGTTGTAACTTCTGCCTTATTATCATTTTCAGAATTATATGAATAATCTGGAATCACAATATTGTCTGCATTTGTTGTAAATGAAGTATATGTTGTGTTTCCGACTTTTTGAGATATTGTTTCTCCTTTTTTGTATAAAATTTCTTTAGTTGCTCTATCGTATATATCTTCAGTCGCTTTAATTTCAAATGTTGTAGAATTTAAAGTTACTGGTTTATTTGTTTTTAAATCTTTCTTTATAAGTTTGATATAAGTTTCTAACTGTTCATTATTTACTACTATATGCTTTGTTTTCTTTGCTATTTCTACAACTTCAGACTCATCTTCTGTAATAGAAAATGTAAAATCAACTGATGTTTCATAATCTGCTGGAGTCTTTGTTTCTTTTACAATATACTTGCCAAAAGGCAATTTATTTTGAGTATACGCATCTCCATTTTCATCTGTTGTTATAATTTCATAAGTTGGAGCTATTTTTTGAGCTTCTGCAACTCTTTTTTCTTCTACTGTTACTAGATTTCCATCTTCATCAATTCCATTCCATACTTCTTCATAAGTGTAGCCTTGATCATAAGCTTTTTCTACATCTGCATTTAATTTTATTGTAAATTCTGCACCTGCTAATCCAGGAGTTACTCCAGAATTTTCTTTAATTCCAGATTTGAAAATGTGAAGTCCCATTTCTTTTACTTTTTCTAAACTTGTTGTTGTATTAGAAATTATTTCTTCATGTTGATCTTTATATGTTAAATTAACTTCATATTCTTTTGTATCTAACATATATCCTTTAGGTGCGACTTCTTCTTTCACTAGATATTTGCCCAACGGTAATTTTGTTATATCTTCTGTTGTTCCTTTTTCATCCATAGTTCTTGTTGCAACTAAATCCCCTTTAGAATAAAATTTTTTAGTTTTAGCTTTATTGTATATATCTTCATTAGCATATACTTTATATACTGCACCTTCAAAAACAGCATCTCCTTGTGTTGTAGAGCCTGTTTTTATATCTTTTTTAATTATAGATATACTTCCTGTTGGCTCTTTGTCAGTTCTTTCTGCTGATGCAAATACGACTGCTGTATTTTGATCTTTATATTTAAGTTCAAAAGAATATACTGTATCATCTAATAAGTAACCTTCTGGTGCTTTTGTTTCTTGATAATTATATTTTCCTAATTTTAGTCCTTCTACTTTTATTTCTCCATTATCATTTGTTGTAAAAGTTTTGTCATAATTATCATTCCATATTCTATATTCTGCACCTTTTAAACTTGCTGATTTATCTTCATTTTTCTTAACTAATGTAAAAGTTCCTGTTGGCTCAATGTTTACAACTGCTTGAGTTGCTGTTTGATTTACTTTTACTTCTACATTGTAAGATTTAGTATCTAAAAGATAGCCATAAGGGGCAGATATTTCTTTTATTGTATAAGTACCTTTTTTTAATTTGTCTAAAGTTATTTTTCCATTTGTTACAGTTACTTCTTTGTTATAATTGTTCGGACCTGTAACTTTGAACACAGCTCCTGGAATCAAATCGCCTTCTTTGTTTAATTTTGAAAGTTCTAATTTGCCAAAGCTTTCGATTTTTAAGCTTACACTTAATGTTATTGGATCATTATAAGACAACGAATATAATTGATTTTGAACTCCATCTTGGAACTCAAAAAATACCATTGTATCTTTATCTTCTGTTCCATCTTTAATCATTCCCCATGATTTAAATTGTGCATCTGTTATTGTATAATTCTCTAAAGTAGTATTTTCATCTACTAATATAGTCATTGAGTTACTTCCATTTGAGTGAGTAACTCTAATTCCATTAGTAGTTTTATCTATACTAGGATAACTTGCTAAAACACCATTTGTATCAGTTATTGTTTTACTTTCTCCTGCTTGAACATTTATTGTTGTTCCATCAAAACTTGGTCTAGTTTCTATTTTAGCAATTTCTCTATTTATTTCAGATTTAAAAGCTTCATATTCTGCTTGAATACCACTATCTATAAATCTTGCATTACTTTGTCCTAATGTTTCCCATATAAATTGTTGTACTAGGGCATATTTCTTTTTATCTGCATTTGAAATACCACCATCTACGACATAATCGCCTTTATCTTTATACCATCCTAAATATGCAATTTTACATGCTTTTCTTACATCTGCTTTAACTGGTGTATAATAACTTCCGTTATATACTACATCAGTTTTAAAATCAACTCCATGTTCTGCACAGAATACAGTTCTTTTTTCGCCTGTATTGTAATTAATTAATTTTCTTATTATAATTCCATACTCTGTATCTGCATTATCTGTAGTTTTAATATAAGAGGCATATTGCCCTCCAACCCATTCGCCTGTTCCAGATGCTGCAAATATAGGCTGTGCTACACTTAACATTGTAACTAATAATAAAATACTAGCTAAAATTCTTTTATATTTTAATTTTTTCATCATATAAAAATCCTCCTTTTTTGCATAAAAAAAGAACAAGTTTTATACTTGCTCCTCAAAAATATTTATTTTTTATCTTTTATAGTAATTTAAAGTCCATTTACCACAATATGGACAACTCCATGTTTCATAGCCATAAGGACATAATTTGTAATATTCATCTGATGATATTTCTCCATTATGTACTTGATCACTATAACCATTTATTAAATTATCATAATATGCAACTGCTTCATCGTAACTATTAAACCATAAATTAGAATTGCCTGCACTAACTCCATGTTTTGTATCAGTACATTTAGGCTTTTCTTGTACTTTATCATCATTCTTATTTTCTTGAATATTCTCTTTAGGCTTTTCTCCTTTCTGTGTATTATTTTTAGGTGTGTCTACTTTGTTGGTAACTTGAGTTGGCTTTTCTGTTTGTTTTGGACTTTCAACTACTTTTTCCTGTGTGCTTTTAGTACTTTCTGTTTGTTTCTCATTTTTATTTTCTTGAGTTTCTGTCTTTGTATTTGCATTAGTGTCTTCTTGTATCAATTCTTCTTTGGTATCTTGATTTATACTTGTATTTTCTACAACATTTGCTTCCGTTTCTTGAATTTCATTAGTTGAATTTATTTCATTTACAACCTTATTTTCAAATTCAATACTACTTTTATCATGTTTATCTATAACTTGATTAACTATTAAAGCTGCTATAATTAATGCTATTACTAGAGCTAAAATTGCAATTATTATTTTTCTTTTCTTCATACTCATCATCTCCTTATGCTTTAATTATACTGCTTAAAAGACTAAGTTCAAGTTTATAAATAAATATAAATAAAATTAATTAAATAAATTATTATTCTTTTAGTTTGTAATATAGTATGTATTTGAAAGGGTTTGTAAGGGAAAACTTTGTAATGTGTTCACACATAAAGGTAGTATCTTTATTAAATATGTTCACACACATTATCTAGCATTTCTTTCTTGTTTTAGTCTTTCTCTCTTGTTATGTTCTTCCACACATTGAATAATAAAATCTTCTACTTTACCAGATTCCTTTATTTTTTGTGGTATATATTTATCTATTCTTTCATTGTGTATTTTTATAAATTCTTTTTGATTAGGTTTTTCTTGCCCTAAAATTTCTTCTATTCTTTCTTCTGTTAATTTTCCCTCTTGTTCAAGTTTCTTTAATCTTATTGCTTGACTTAATGAGGGTGTAACTTCATCAAACTCAAATATATTTTGTACTACATATTGATTATCTTCACTTAAATATGAAAGTTCTACTGCTGGTCTAAAAGCAATTCTTTTTAAATCTACTTGTTCTAAAAGTTCTGGAATAAGATGTGTTAGACGAATATATCTTCTTATGTTTTCTCTACTTTCTCCAACTTCATTGCCTAATATTTCATTAGTCCTTAACTTTGACACCATTGGTGTCGAAGTTGAATCCTCTTCTAATTCTATTTTTTTGCCCTGATGATTTAATGCTTCAAGTTTCATTTTATAGGCAAATGCTTTTTCACTAGGCAATATTTCTTCTCTTTGTATATTGCTATCTACCATAAGAATTGTTGCTTCATCATCTGATAAATCTTTAACAATGGTTCTTATTTGTTTTACTCCTGCCAACTCGCAAGCTCTTTTTCGTCTATGTCCAGAAATCATCTCATAAGTTCCATCATCTTTTGGTCTAACAATTACAGGCAATATAACTCCATATTGTTTTATACTTTTTACCATTTCTTCCATTTTATCATCGTCTTTTACTTTAAAAGGATGATTTGGGAAATCTGATATTTTACTAATATCAATTTCTTCTACTTTTTCTGCTCTTTCATAATCTCTTTGAGCTTGACTTGTAAATAGATCATCTAACTTTGGAAGTTTCATTTTTTGTTCTTGCTCTTTCATCATCAAAAACCTCCTTTGCTAATTCTTTATAGCTTAAAGCTACTGGACTATTTTTATCAAACTCAAAAATACTTTTACCAGTAGAGGTTGACTTTGCCGTATTGATAGCTTTTGGAATTTCCGTATTATATATCTTTACAAACTGCCCATAGTTTTCATTTATGGTATTTCTAACTTCTTTAGATAGTTTTGTTCTCTTATCTACAAGGGTTAGCAATACTCCACCTATTTTTAAATTAGGATTTATTTGTTTATGAATTCTACTTACAGTTTTTAATAAATGTCCCATTCCTTTTGCTGCTAAATATTCTCCTTGAACTGGAATTATAATTTTATCACTACAAGCTAGGGCATTTATTGTTATCATTCCTAAACTAGGCATACAATCAATTAATATATAATCATAATTATCCTTTATATCTCTTATTGAGTTTTTTAGTGTGAACTCTCTACTCATCGCATTTACAAGTGAAAATTCTATTGCTGATAAATCTAAATTGGCTGGAATTAAATCTATTCCCTCTTTATGATGGAGAATAGCCTTTTCAGCATTAATTTCATTATCATATATTGTATCAGACATCAAAGTAGCAATGGTATTTTGTAATTTGTCTTGGTCATAGTATCCCATACAAGTAGTTAAATCTCCTTGAGGATCTGCATCAATGAGTAGTACTTTATTACCTTGCTTTCTTAAAGCAACACCTAAAGAAAAAGTGGTTGTAGTTTTTCCTACACCACCTTTCTGATTTGCTATTGCAATTATCTCACTCATTGACATTCTCCTTTTCTTCATTTCTTATACTATTTCTAAAGCTAACAAACTGCTCATATAACTCGTGATTTTGTATATCTTCTACATATTCCTCTGCATTTTCTACAAAATCTTTAATGTTTTCATTTATAGTAATGCAAATATCTTTATAGCTTGGTGCTTCATAAAGTTCTTCAAAAATTAAAGTTAGAGTTTCTGCTATTTCTTCCTCTAGGTCTACCATATAATATAAATTTCTAGACATTTCTGGAATTTCTTGTTTAAAACATTGTTTTATTTCATCTGATGATAGCATTTGATATAGTAATGTATATAAACTATCTTCAGAAATTTGAGCAAAATGTAAAGAATTTCTTAATCTATCTTGTGCCATTTTTATTTTTCTCATATCTTCTTCTGTTTTATTTTCTTTAAATAGAAGATTTCTTATTGTATCCATATCTGGATCCATATAATTTTCATATTTAATACAATCCTTAATTGTATTTATTAACATTGACTTTATTGTTTCGTGCAATGTCCTTTCATCTAATCCTTCTAATGCTCCCTCATTTAAAAGTTCATCTTGAACTTCGTATTTTCTTTCAAAATCATAAATTGTTTTTTTCATCTACTTTTACCTCCTTAAAATTATTTTTGAGGCAGTAAAAAAGAAGCTAACTTATTTCTAAATTAACTTCTATATGTTAGATATTATTTCAATAACTACATTTTCTTTTTCAGATCTTTTGCATAATATATCATATCAGTACTAATTAGATTTCCATCTTTAATTTCTTCATCATAATTATCTATAAAGTAATTCTTTAATGTCTTTTCATATTTATCAAAACCTTGTTTTACATAGAATGGAATATTATTTTCTGTCGTTCCAACTATCATCTTATCATATTTTTGCTTATAATTACCACATAAGTGCCTTAATAATCTTTTTGCATATCCTTTATTTCTATATTCTTTTTTCGTTACTAAATTTTTTAATTCTAATGTTTTATTATCAATGTGCAAAATTACTGCCAAAGAAATAATCTCATCATTTAATTGTAATCCATACACATCAGAATCGTTCAAATACTTCATAATACTAGCTTTTGATGGATCTGCCTCTAATAACATATCCATATAAGCTTCTTTGTTTTCTATCTTTTTTACCTGAGGTTTTTCTTCTTTAACAGTCTTCAAATCCATTGGTATATCTGGCTTTGCTTGATTGCGGTTATAATATCTAATCTCCTCTGAAAATATGCATCCACAATATTTTTGCATATATAGCCCTATTTCTCTTGCTTTTGCTTGTCCCTCTCTAAATCCTACTCTAAAGTCTCTGTATAAAAACTTTAAGCCGTATTTTTCGGCAATTTCTTCACATACTTTTTTCAACTCTTCGTGTTTTTGGTATGGACTTACTAAAAGAGTGGTGGTAAAGCAATCATATCCATTTTCTTTAGCATATTTTGCAGTTTGCTCTATACGTACTCTATAGCAATAATTTACGCATCTATTTTTTAAATCTCCTATTACATTTTTGCAAAATTCGTCCAAACCATAGTCTTCTTCAAATATAGCATTTACTCCTATAGATGCTGTATATTCTTTTAAGCAATCACGTCTTGCTTTGTATTCCATATATGGATGTATGTTTGGATTATACCAATATACTGTTGGTTCTATTTCTTCTTTTCGTAATGAGTCTATGCAGTAAACACTGCAAGGTGCACAACAAGTATGCATTAGTAATTTCATTTTACTTCATTTCCTTTCTGATTTTGTATTTTTCTTGGTATATCTAATTTTTTCTTGTCTATGCTTAATAACACAGTTATTGCTACCATTAAAACAAAGTATGGTATTCCTAATTCTTCGTCTTCACTAAATAGTGCAAAATTCATAATGTTTGCTATAGTACACGCATACGATAAGTTTAAAACTATTTTTATTTGTTTTCCAGTTAACCAAAATACTGTTGGGAATAACCACATTACATACCAAGCATTGAAATTGGTAATTACTACAAATGTAAATATAAACAATATTACATTATATTTTCTTATTGTTTGCAAGAAATTGATTTTCTTTTGCAATAGTAATTTTATAACCACATATGCATAGAAAATGGCAAATGCAACAAATGCTATAGTCTGTATTATTTTTACAATGGTCATATTATGGTCTCGTAGGAAATAGTATAATATAAAGAATATTGAGCGGTTGTATTTGGCTTGCTGACCAAGTACTGTTAATATTACTTGAAAATCTTTTAAATAAATTATATAGAATAGTGCAATTATTGCAATGTATTCTATTCCACAGAATAGGCAATATTTTAGCCTTGTTTTTACGTCTTTCTTTCTAGCATAATATATAATTATAAATGGAAGTAGTAAAATTGCTAGATATTTAATTGCAGTTGCCATTGCTAAAAATGCCACTGCCATTCCTAAGTTTTTCTTTTTTATTAAAAAATATATTGCAAGTAGTATAAACAATATTAAGTATATATCATTATGTGCATTTGCTATACCTTCAAATAATATAAATGGGTTCAACCCATATAGTGTGACCAAGGATTTTCTTCTAGTTATTTTATATATTAGTATGCAACTTAATATGTGGACTATTGCATTTGCTAGTTTATATATTAATAGTGCAACATCTATGTTTCCAAAAGATAATGCAGATAATCCTGTACAAATACTCGTCCACAGTGGTCCATATATTGCTGGTTCAGTTCTCCAACAATTAGCTACTTTGCGATGCATCTCATCTAAGAAACCTGTTCTTGCAGTGATTTCTCCTGTGGGTACATAGTATGGATTCTCTCCATAATGTGCTAAAGTCCACCCATTTGCAATATATGAATATACATCAGAACTCATATATGGAATGACAAACACAAATAGTAATGTTATTATTGCAATTATTATAATTTGAGTTTTTATATTCTTGAATATATTTTCACTTTTCTTAATTATTTTAAAATATAGTAAAAAAAGAATTGAAAATAATCCAAAGTACATAAGTGCATTTCCTAATTTTTCAAATGCACTAGTTGGTATCTTAAAAAAATATGTAAACATATATATAAAATTATACACTGTATTATTTTTTATCATATATATAACTGATGGTGTCACAAATATTATTGCTGTAAGTATATACAATATTACTGGTAGTTTGCTTTTTAAGTTTTTTTCGCTTTGCATTTTTTATTTTCCTTTCTTAAACATACTTTTGAAATATTGAGAAATTATATTATAAATGCTCTGCAAGTAATGCAGTAAGTGTATAAAGTTGCACTATTATGCTACTTATACAAATAAGCTTCGTTATATCTAATGTTGTATATTTTGAGTTTACTTTTATTCCATTTATTAAAATTAAAACTAATGGCAAAATAGGTAAAAAGTACCTTCCTTGTACTCCATCTATATAATTTAAATTATTCTCAGACCATTGTATAAATAAGCTTGTAAATATCAATATTGTTATAACTAAAATGATAAATAATATTATTATTTTTTGATATTTATTTAGTTTATCTTTTAAATCATGTTCGGAAATAGCAGTTATTATTGATATTCCACATATTATATATGGTATAAAATCCATTCTAATAGTCTCTGCCCACTCTAGTTGACCTCCAAATAGAGATAAGAAGTATTGATTTCCCTTAACACCTATTGTATAAAATAATTTTTGTAAATACATAATTGGATTACTAAGTATTGACATTACTTTTATCACTGTTCCATTTTGTTCTGTTCCTGCATAAGTATTTGTATTGGTACTTAGCAGTGCCATACTTCCAAACCCTAGCCATATTAAATTGCATATTACTCCTATTCCTATAATTATTGTTAAGTAAAATATTTTATTTTTTTTACTTTTAAATTTTTCCTTTGGTATTATTATTGCTAAAAAAATTAATGGCATATAGACTATTTTACAGAGTGAGACTATTGCCCCCAATGTAGTCAAAATTAGCATTTCTTTTGCTCCGCATTTTTTATTTTTATCAAATGCTATGTACATAGTGTATGAAATAAATAATGCACAAATTGCTATAGTTATTCCATCAGGTGAAATAGTAGAAAATCCTTCAATTACTATTGGTATTATTGACAAAATTAATAGTATGTTTTTTCCAAATGGTATCAATTTAATTGCAAAATACATTAGCATAGTACAAGTTACTATGTTAGCAATTCTCGATATATATGCACTTAAAAGCGGATTTTGAGTTATAACCTTACCTATAAGTATTCCGAGGACTTCAGGAATGTACTGTACAAAGCAATAAGCTGCTGCGTTTTGGTTTGGTATTTGTATATAATTATCATAATTTATTTTTTCTTGTAATAATGGAATATTGTCAACATATTTATATATGCCATGTTGTCTCTCTTTTACAATATTTTGTACATTTTCTGGTACTATTGCTACAGATTGCTTCTTTTCATTATCTATTTTCGATATAAATCTTCCTTCAGAAACTTCAAAAGCTTTTATCCAATGCATATACTCATCATGCCCTCTACCAACTGGCATAGCAACTGTTATTATAATACAAAACGGTATTATAATACACAAAAGTGCCTTTTCTGGTTTAATATTATTACTCTTAAAAATCTTTACAATTGTTATTATCCCTATTATTGTGAGTATTAGTAATCCAACCATTACACCAATAAATAAATTTTCAGATATAACATAATCAGTTCTACTTAATGTATAGATTGAAACAAAAAAAACTATTATTAGTATAATTATTGACATTACAATATTCTTTTGAACTTTTATCTTTCTCATATACTATCCCTCTTCAATTTTCTACAAATTCATATATAACACAATTAGGACTTTCAAATAGAATTTTGCTGTTTTGCAAATCTAATATTTTAGAATAATATTGTAAATAAACATCTTTTAAGAATACTACTAAATATTCGTACTGTCCCTCATTCCATTTTTGTATGTGTTCTTCTATATTAGGTTTGTCTATTCCTCCTCTATTTTCATACGTAAAGAACATTTTAAAAATAAAGTTATCTACATAGTCACCTAGGTATAGTAAATTTTGCTCTTTTATTAAACTATTATCATAAATATATTCTAATGCATTCATTCGATCATCTGTAAACATATTTTGAACGTATTCCATAATTCCTTTATTTGTATTGTATATATCAAACATTTTTCCAATATTTTCTTTTTCCTTTTGAAAATCATAAGCTTCTACATTTACAAATATTAAATTTCCTATTAATAAGATACTATAGACAACTACAATTATGCCAGAAATTGTCTTACCTATTTTTTTATTATCTGCTATCATACATAAACTTTTAAAGAATAATACTAATAATAGGATATTTAGTAAATAGTACAATTTCATAAAGTAATATGTAGATACATAACCTAATGCTAATCCTAAATAAAATAAAAGCATGAATAAGCATATAACTAAAAATGTAATAATTTCAATATTCATTTTATTTTCTCTAGCTTTTTTTATAATATAATAAATGGCAAAAGGTATAAATATTAACATGTTTGACCAATAGTTTATGTAAATATATCCGTCAATCCATAATTGTTGTTGGTTTTCTAATACAATGTTTTCCAGTATACGTGGCAAGACAAAGAAACTTACTCCAATTATTCCTGGAATAATTAATGTTAGTAAGATTTTTAGTATAAATTTTTTGCCAAAGATTTTTTCTCTATTTTCTCTTGCTTTGTAAATGAAATATATAAACTCGGCTAAATAAATAATAGGCGCAAATAAGTTATATGTAAGCATTATACCTGTATTAAGTAAAAATAGTAAAACATAAGCCGTTCTTTTTGCTTGTGGTTCTATTGCCTTTATTACATAAATTATTGTAATGAATTCTAATATTCCTAATGTAAAGTAGTGGAATCCTGTAATTACTGAGTTTAACGGATATCCTATCATAAAAATAATTGAAATGATAAATGCTAAAATGTATTTTCCTATTGAACTAACTTTTTTAGAAGATGTTAGTGTCAAATAAAATACATATCCTATTATTAGATAATATAAAATATCCATAAACATATAAACTTTATACAAGTTAAACTCGCCAATAAATCCTACTAATGCTTTCATAAACATTCCCGAGTTAACATATCCTGCTATCATAAAGGTAGGATTGATTGCCTCCCAATTTGTCATACTATCTAGTAAGTAATCCCCCTTAGAGAATGTAATTGCTGCTTGGCAGTGCATAACAGAATCGGTAGATGTATATCTAAAATTTTCTAAGAACCCAAACTCTTTGTATAGAATTGGTAAATTTATTAGGAGCATTATTAAGATAAAAATTAAATCTTGTTTTTTTATGGTATAATTTTGTATTTGTTTTTTCTTAAAAATAGTAGCCCCTATTAAAATAGCACAAATCAATATGTTAAGTATTCCTATTATAAAAAGTGATATTGGTATTTTTATTAAATTTAAAAAGTATGCTACTATTGTTTGATAACATAGAAATCCAATTATAGTTAAACATAAACTACTAATAAAATTTTGTTTATTTTCTGTTTTCTTAAATAACAATATTCCAATTATCAATAGTACTACTGATAGTAAATAAAAAATCCCCATTTATTATTCCCCTTATATTTCTATATTTTTTCGCTAGTATTTCTTAATTATTTCTGTTTATTAGCTAATATTCGTATCTATTATTTAGAAACTACATTGTTCATATTCATCATTTCCATTATCTCCATCATATTTTATACCAATGTGTTTATATGCTGCAGGAAGTGCTATTCTTCCTCTTACAGTTCTAGATATAAAACCGATTTGTATTAAGTATGGCTCGTACACATCTTCTATGGTATCTACTTCTTCACCTAAAGTAGTTGCTATTGTTTCTATCCCCACTGGTCTTCCTCTGTATTTTACAATTAAAGTTTCTAATATTCTTCTATCTATTTCATCTAATCCTAAATCGTCTATTTCTAATTTATTTAGTGCAATTTTGGTTATTTTTAAAGTTATATTTCCATCCCCTAAGACTGCTGCATAATCTCTTACTCTTTTTAAAAGTCTATTTGCAATTCTTGGTGTTCCTCTTGACCTTCTTGCAATTTCTATGGCTGAATCATTATCTATGTTTATTTCTAATATGTTTGCAGACCTTTTTATAATTGTTGTTAAGTCTTCTGTGTTGTATAATTCTAATCTATGCACAATTCCAAATCTATCTCTAAGAGGTGTTGAGAGTGATCCTGCTTTTGTAGTTGCTCCTATTAGTGTGAATTTAGGTAAATCTAATCTAATAGACCTTGCACTTGGACCTTTGCCTATAATAATGTCCAATGTGTAATCTTCCAATGCTGGATACAATATTTCCTCTACACTTTTATTTAGTCTATGTATTTCGTCTATAAATAGCACATCAAATTCTGACAAATTTGTAAGTAATGCAGCCAAATCTCCAGGTTTGCTTATTGCTGGTCCAGAAGTTATTTTGATATTGGAATTCATTTCATTTGAAATAATACCTGCAAGTGTTGTTTTTCCTAGTCCTGGAGGTCCATATAAAAGCACGTGGTCAAGTGGCTCTCCCCTTTTTTTAGCTGCTTCTATATATACTTTCATATTTTCTTTTACTTTGTCTTGTCCAATATACTCAGCTAAAGTTTTAGGTCTTAAAGAATTTTCTAGTCTTTCTTCATTTATATCATTAAGTTCTGGGCTTATTATTCGTTCTTCGTCCAATTGTTTAATTCCTCCCTTTTGTTTGCTATAGTTTTATTATTTCTATTGTTTTTTAGTTGTATTGCTCTTTATGCTAGAATCAAATGTTATGTCCTGCAATATTTCATCTACTGCCTCTTGTTGTATTAGCTTTATATTATGTGCATTTTATAAAACAAGATTAACTCTTTTAGTCTTGCTTTCTTATGTGCTTTTCGTCTATATTATCATCTTTTTTTAAATCATCATCACTCATAAGTTTTGTTACATCTTTATAGCCTATTGCCACTATTGCAATAATTAAAATTGCAAATGATAAGGCTTTCCATATACCACTTTCAAGTAATATTACTGCAAACATACCTAAAATTGCAGTTATTCCATACATTATAAGCACTGCTTGCTTTTGTGTATATCCTTTTGCCATAAGTTTATGATGCAAATGCCCTTTATCTGGTTTAAATACTGCTTTAATAGACTTGCCTTTTATTAGTCTTCTAAATATTGCAAAAAGTGTGTCAAATATTGGCATTGCAAGTATTATGATTGGTGCTATTAGCACTAATGCTGTGTATGTTTTTGCCACGCCTAATATAGAAATTATGGATAAAGCAAACCCCATAAAGTTAGAACCTGTGTCTCCTATAAATGTTTTTGCTGGACTAAAATTAAATGGTAAAAAGCCAACTAGTGCACCAGCAAGTGCAGTAATTAGCACTATTGCAATTAGTGGAGAACCATTTAGTGCAAATACCATTAGTAAAGATAAGCAAGATATTAAAGTTACACCAGATGACAAACCATCTAAGCCATCTATTAAGTTTATAGCATTTGTTATGCCTACAATCCAGCATATAGTTAGGACGTAAGAGAATATATCTCCCATTATTATTTTTCCCTCTATAAATGGAATTGATATGTTTTCTATTTTTATTCCACAAGCCACTACTATGATTGATGCTATAATTTGCGCAGTAAGTTTTACTAAACTGGGTACGCCTTTTACATCATCTATATAGCATACTACTCCCAAAACTAGGGCTCCTAAAAAGAAACCTAACATTTTTAAGAAATAGTTTTCTCCTCCAAATAAGTTTAATTTTCCTTCTATTGATGTTGTAATAAATAAATATATTATAGATACCACAAAACCCGCAATTACTGCAAGTCCACCTAATCTAGGCATTGGCTTTTTGTTTACACGTCTATCGTTTGGTATATCTATTGCTCCTACTTTTTTTGCCAGTCTCATTGTGTGTGGTGTAACTACAAAAGTAGTTATAAAAGCAAGTAGGAAAGCTATTGCTATATCTCCCCACATATTTTAGTTCCTTTCTGTTCTTTGATTTTATAATTTTATATATTGACTTTATTCTATAATTTCTACGTTATATCCAATAAACAAGCCGTTTTCTATTACCCCTGGAATAGATTTAATATCTTTTTCTAGCTTTTCGGTAATAGCTTTAAATTTTACATCTAAAATTAAATTTCCATTTTCTGTTATTACTGGTCCTGCTTTGTTTATAGCTTGTCTTAGTACTATTTCTTCTGCTCCTAATTTTATTAGTTCTTGTTTTACATAGTTAATTGCTTCTGGATAAATTTCCACAGGCACTTTGTTTTTTTCACCTAATTCGTTTACTCTTTTGCTACTGTCTATTAAAATGTATGTAATAGGTGAGTTTGCAATATTTAGTTTTTCTTTAAACATTGCTCCACCTTTTCCTTTTATTAGCCAGTTATTACTATCTACTTCGTCTGCTCCATCAAATGACCAATCTGGCTGTTTTTCGCTTAAGCTTGCTGTTGGAATTTCTAAATAAGCACAAAGCATTTTTATTTCAAATGAAGTTGGAATTGCTATTATGTGCAAATTTTCTTTTTTTATTTTGTCTGCAATTGCTATTGTTGCTAAATATGAAGTGCTACCCGAGCCAAAGCCTATTACTTGATTATTTTTAACTTTTTCTGCTATTTTTTCAGCTACTTTCTTTTTTTCTTCTATATGCTCTATATTTTCTATGTTTATATTCTCTAATATTTTTTTGTCCCAGTTCATTTTTTGTTTTCTCCTTTCTTTGTGCTTAATTAGTGTATCAATACGTGCATAGGTTGATTTATCTGCACTTAATTAGCCTTTCTTAGTAGTCATTTATTTTGTGATAATTCTTTCAAACTTATGTAGAATTATATCATTATATTTTTAGTTAGTAAACCTTATTTAGGAAGATTTTTTAAAGTTTATAGACCACTGAATTTTGGTTTTATAGTTTGATTTTATTATAGGTTAGAGTGGGCTTATAAAAAAGTATGAGAATATGGAATGGAGAGTGATTTGAGTATAGAAATTCTAAGAAAATTTTAGTAGGGAATCTCGAACCCTTTTGAGGGCGCTACTAAAATTTCTCATAGAATTTCTACGAAAATCAGCTGGACCGACATATTTGAAATACTTTTTTAGAAGTTTACTCTAACCTATAAAGTGACTATATTATTCTATAAAGCCCAAATTCAGTGGTCTATAAAGTCTAATTAACCGCAAAATTTATGCCTCTTGCAACTATATCTTTCATTTTTTCAATTAAGCTATCTATTTCCTTTGGCGTTACTATAAAATTATATTCTTCTGGTGCTAGAATTTCCTTTATTATTTGGTATTTATCCTCTTCTTGAAGCGTATTTAAAAAGTCGTTTGATTCTCCATTCTCTTGCGCTTTTTTTATAAATAGAGTTAAACTATCTGCTGCTATGGTTGCAGCTTCAACAACTGTCGGAATTCCCATTGCTATTACAGGTATACCTAGTGTGCTTTCGGTAAGCTCCTTTCGTGCATTGCCAACTCCAGCTCCAGGTACTATTCCAGTGTCAGATAGTTGCACAGAACTACTAATTCTTTCTATATTTCTTGAAGCAAGGGCGTCAATTATTATTACTAATTTTGGCTTTACATTGTCTATAATTCCTTTTAAAATTTCCATAGTTTCTATTCCTGTTGTTCCAAGCACTCCTGGAGAAATTGCACTTACTTCTCTAGTATTTTCATCTAAAACTTCTGGCATATATTCAAGCAAATGCCTTGTAATATCAACTTCGTTAATTACTTTTGGCCCTAAAGAATCTGGGGTTACATATATATTTCCAAGACCCACAACAAGTATTGAATCTTTTTCTGTTACGTGTTTTTCAAGTAATGCTTTTAGTTCCTTTGTAACAACTTCTGAAGTTTTTTGTATTTCTTCCTCATTTGCTATTTTTAAATTTTTTACATCAACTGTAATATAATTGCCTCTCTTTTTTCCTATTGCTTCTTCTCCTTTTTCATTTGTTATTTTTACTCTGGATACTGAAATATTTTCATCTACGTTTTCCTCTTCTGTTTCAATGCCATCAATATCATTTTCTATATTATGAGCTTTGTTGTATAAGTCTCTTCTCTCTAGTGCTAGGTCTGTTCTAAAATTATACATATTACCTCCATATGAGCAATGCTCTGATTAAATTTTTTAATGTTTTTATTATTTTTATTTAAAAATTTAATTTTATACATTTTATTATATTTTGTATATTTTATTTTTTTCTGTTCATAATAAGAGTAATATCAAAGATTATTTTTTAATTTTTATTTTATATTTTTGAATTTTAAAAATTGTTACGTTGCTAAACTTTTTTGTTTTTTTCTTATCTCGTTACAAATAGTAAATTTCTCTATTTACTATTTAGCTTAGGAAATAATCTTTGATATTGATTTTATTTAGCTTTTAATCTGTTTAAATAGATTTTAAGGAGGTTTATACGATGGAAAATAATCAAGCTCAAGCTAAAAATAATACTTCTACTGTGTGGCAAGTTGTCGGAAGACTAATTACAGCCGCCATTGTCCTTGGTATAACAGCATTTTTTACACCAGGTTTCCAAATTAGTAACATCTGGGCTCTAGCTGCAGCTGCGGTAGTTCTTACTATTATAGATTATTTACTTACAAGATTTACTGGTCTTCACGCTAGTGCCTTTGGTAAAGGCTTTGTAGGATTTGTTTTAGCAGCAGTTGTATTATATATAACCCAATATTTTGTTGCAGGTTACACAATTTCTTGGATTGCTGCAATAGTTGGTGCTTTAGTTTATGGTGTTGTTGACTACTTCTTGCCAGGCGAACAGTCATAATTTTTGCATTTTTGCAAAAGGAGCCGGGCTTAAATTGTAAAAAGCTTTAATTATGTTGCCTTTTTTACAATTTAATCCCGGCCACTTTTGTAAATATATTTTTCTTCCTACTCCTCTTCCTCGTCGAATTGACTATTATACAAATCTGCATAGAAGCCACCTTTTGCTAGAAGCTCTTCGTGTGTTCCTTGCTCAACTATATCACCCTGATTCATAACTAAAATTAGGTCAGAATTTTTAATAGTTGATAATCTATGTGCTATTACAAAGCTTGTTCTTCCTTTCATAAGGTTATCCATTGCTGATTGTATTTGTATTTCTGTTCTTGTGTCTATTGAACTTGTTGCCTCGTCAAGTATTAGTATTTTTGGATCTGCTAAAATTACTCTTGCAATTGTAAGTAATTGTTTTTGGCCAGCTGAAATGTTTGAAGATTCCTCATTTATCATTGAGTTATATCCATTTGGAAGTGTTTTTATATAGTGATGCACGTGTGCTGCTTTCGCTGCCTCTATTACTTCGTCATCAGTTGCAGCTTCTTTGCTATATTTAATGTTATCTTTTACCGTACCTCCAAATAGCCAAGTATCTTGAAGTACCATACCAAACATTTTACGAAGCTCGCCTCTGTCAAAGTCTTTTATATTATGGCCATCTACTAATATTTCTCCATCTGTTACATCATAAAATCTCATAAGTAGTTTTACCATTGTAGTTTTTCCTGCACCAGTTGGACCAACTATTGCAATTTTTTGTCCTTCTTTTACTTTAGCACTAAAGTCTTTTATTATAGTTTTATCTGGATTATATCCAAATTTAACATTCTTGAATTCTACATTTCCTTTTAATTTGCTTGTGTCTATGTTTCCTTTTGCTGTGTTAACTTCTTCTGGTTCTTCTAGGAATTCAAATACTCTTTCTGCAGCTGCCACCATTGATTGTAGCATAGATGAAATTTGTGCAATTTGGTTAATTGGTTGTGTAAATTGCTTGTTATATTGTATAAAGCTTTGTATATTACCAACTGTAATTGTTCCATTTATTGCTAAATATCCACCTGCTACTGCAACTCCTACATATCCCACATTAGATATAAAGTTCATAACAGGGTGCATTAAACCAGATAAGAATTGTGATTTCCAAGCAGAATGATATAGTTCATCATTTGCTTTATCAAATGTGTCTGTTACTTTATCCTCTGCATTGAAAGCCTTTACTACAGTAAGTCCCCCATAAATTTCTTCAACTTGACCATTTACGTGTCCTAAATATTCTTGTTGTCTGCTAAAGTATTTTTGCGATTTTCCTACTATTATTCTTACAACAAAACCTGCAACAGGTAATATTACTAATGATATAAGTGTCATTTGCCAGCTAATTGAAAACATCATTATTAGTATCCCTATTATTGTACATATTGCTGTAATTATTTGTGTAATGCTTTGGTTTAAGTTCATACTTAATGTATCAATATCGTTTGTAATAATTGATAAAACTTCGCCGTTTGTTCTTTTGTCAAAATAGTTCATAGGAAGTTTGTTGATTTTTGCAGCTATATCATTACGTATTCTATATGTAAGTTTTTGAGCTATTCCTGTCATTGTAAAGCCTTGTACGAAAGAGAATATTGCACTTAATAAATATAGTCCTAATAGCATTATTGCGATTTGACCAATTTTTCCAAAGTCTATTCCACTTCCTCCAGATAATTTGCTTACTAGCCCATTAAAAATTTCTGTAGTAGCATTTCCTAATATTTTTGGTCCTACAATAGTAAAAATTGTACTTCCTATTGCAAAGATTATTACTATTATCAATCCAATTTTGTATTTAGATAAATATGAATCGATTAACTTTTTTGTAGTCTTTTTAAAATCTTTTGGTTTTTCTGTTGTTCCTTGACCTCTTCTCATAGGTCCTCCCATTGGTCCTGGCATCTATTCTCCTCCTTTCCCTTTTAATTCTTCTTCTGATAATTGCGATAAGGCAATTTGTCTGTAAGTTTCGTTGTTTTTCATTAACTCTTCGTGTGTTCCTTGACCTACAATTTTTCCTTCTTCTAGTACAATTATCTTATCAGCATTTAGTATAGTGCTAATTCTTTGTGCAACTATAATTACTGTTTTATTTTCTGTTTTTTCTGCTAGAGCTTCACGTAATTTGCTATCAGTTTTAAAGTCTAATGCTGAGAAACTATCATCAAAAATAAATATTTCTGGGTCTTTTGCAATAGCTCTTGCTATTGATAAACGTTGCTTTTGTCCACCAGATACATTGCTTCCACCTTGTGCGATTGGGTCTTGATATTTGTCTGGTTTTCCTTCAATAAATTCTGTAGCTTGTGCAATTTCTGCAGCTTTTTCCATTTGCTCATCTGACATAGAATCGTCTGCATATTTGATGTTTGATTCAATTGTTCCAGAGAATAGTATTCCTTTTTGTGGAACATAGCCTATTATTCCTCTTAAATCTTTTTGAGCTACATCTTTAACATTTACACCATCTACTAAAAGTTCTCCTTCTGTTACATCATAAAACCTTGGTATTAGATTTACCACAGTAGATTTACCACTACCTGTACTTCCTATTAGTGCTGTTGTTTTTCCAGGTTCTGCTGTAAAGTTAATGTCTTCTAGTATTTCTGTATCTGCATCTGGATATCTAAATGAAACATTTTTGAATTCTACCAATCCTTTTTTGTCTGGATTAAATTTCTTTGTTTCATCTTTGTCTTTTATGCTTGGCTCTGTATCTACCACTTCGTTAATACGTCTTGCAGATACTGCTGCTCTTGGAAGCATAATTGATATCATAGATATCATTAAGAATGCCATTACAATTTGCATTGTATATTGAATAAATGCCATCATATCTCCAACTTGTAATGTTCCTGTGTCTACATTATGCGCTCCTACCCATACAATTAGTACTGTAATAGAGCTCATAATGAACATTAAAAGTGGCATCATCATTGACATTGCTCTGTTTACAAATATATTTGCTTTCATTAAGTTTTTATTTGATTCATCAAAACGTCCTTCCTCTTTCTTTTCTTTGTTGAAAGCTCTAATTACAGGAAGTCCAGTTAAAATTTCTCTTGATACTTGGTTTAGTTTATCAATTAAATCTTGTAGTTTTTTAAATTTAGGCATTGCAACTATGAACAATGTTCCTACAACAAATAGGATTGCAACTATTGCCACACCAATTATCCAAGCCATTGAATAATCGCTTGTTGTTAAAACTTTAACAAAGCCTCCTATACCAATGATTGGTGCATATACAACAACTCTAAATAGAATTGCAATTAGCATTTGAATTTGTTGTATATCGTTTGTGCTACGTGTTATAAGCGATGCTGTAGAAAACTCTCTAAGCTCTGCTGTAGAGAAGCTTAGAACCTTTTTGAATACTTTGTCTCTTAATGTTTTTCCAAGCTTTGCTGCTACTCTTGATGAACATAGCATAATCGTTATTGCACATACCATACTAATTAACGCAATGCCAAGCATTTGAAGACCAGACACTAGTATATAATCGTTTTGTAGCTTATCTGTGTCTACTCCTAAATTTATATAAACTTGCTTTACTGCGCTAATTGCTGCTTGTTCTTTAATAGAGTCCGACATTTGTGATATATAGCTTGTAAATTGTTCTAAAACCACATTTCTCTGTGTTTCTGGCAATTGTTCTAATAAGTCCATTACACTCATATTTTCTAAATTAGTTTGCATTTGAGCTATATTTTCTTCAGCATTTTTGCCTATATTTTCACTAGCCGATTTCTCGTTTTCTGATAAAGCTCCATTTGCTATATTTTCAGTCATAGCTTTTATAATTTGTTCTTTAATTTGATTTGCCGTTTCTTCACTTGTTACTGCACTATATTCTACAAGTGGTTCAGCAATTAAGCTTACTAAATTGTTTAATTGGTCTTCATCAAGGTCTTTTAAAACATATAAATTATTTTCTTCTATATTGTATTCTTTTCCTAAGTATTTTTTTATAACTTTTTCTTGATGATTGTCTGGATTTTCTTCTACTAAATCATAATTTTCTAGTATCTGCTCATCAGCTTCTGTAAAGAATAAAAGTTCTTCCATAGCATCTTCTGATACTACTTCTGGAACGGCTTCTTCTATTCCACCATATTGAATTCCAACATTAACAATCTTTGATGTATAATCTGGAAGTGCTAGGTCTGTTGCTGCTTGAACACATAGCAGAATAACTATAACAAGTACTGTCATCCACGAATTTTTAAGATTTTTTAATACCTTTAACATACTTCCTCCTTCTATTTTATTATTATTGTTACAATAATATATTATATTGCTTTTTTTGTATGATGTCAATTAGTATGGTAGCTTACTTTTGTGAATTTTTTGTGAACTTGAGCCCAAGGGGATTGTACCCCTTGGGCTCAGTAAATTATTTTATTCCTTATATTTATTTAAGAAATCAGTCACATTCATTATCTCAGGTCTATCTATTTGTACATCATTAAAATCTTTATCGCCTGTTATAAAAACATCTACATCTTCTAATATAGCTGTATGCAATATTATATAATCATCATCATCTCTAATTTCAAATAATTTATTTTCTACGTATGTTGGTGAATATACTAAATCATAAGGAAAATTTTTTTAAAAACTCATCTAAGCATTGTTGACTTACATTAAATTTTGAATCTATCAGTTCTTTTAATTCCTCTATTGTATATGAACATATAACAATTTGATGATTTTTAGAAATTTCATTTATTAGTTCATTTATCTTGCTACTTTTAAATATAAATGATGATATAAGAATATTAGTATCAAGCATTACTCTCATATCATTTATTTTTCCTTTCTTTTCTAAATTCTTTTACAAGTTTTACTACATCTTCTTCATCTTTTATTCCAAGTCTTTCTGCTTCACCTTCAAATTCATCTTGCATTTTTTCTAGTGCAAGCATAGCAGAGTTTTTTATTACAATATCCTCTCCTTTCTGTAAAAATATTATTTTGCTACCTTCTTTAAGCTCAAGCTTATCCCTAATAGACTTTGGAATAGTTATTTGGCCTTTTGTTGTAACTTTTGCAAGTTCCATTTTTCTCGCCTCTCTTTCCTTACTTTCTTTACTTTTCTTACTTTATTATATTCTATTTTAGCAATAATATCAACACTTTTTAAAAAATTTATTTTTGTAATTCATTATTACATATAAAATCTCGAGTTTGACACTTTTGAAAGAGTAAAAAGTCTGTAACACAGTATATATCTGTGATACAGACTTTTAT
>CALXRZ010000021.1 GCA_944391015.1 uncultured Clostridia bacterium
TTCTTTTAAGGTTGCCTCTTCTGTTAAATTCTTAGCCTGTTGCGCTCTTTGTATTAGTCCTCCATCTCCAAATGCTATATTGATTGTTATTGTAGCTAATATTATTAGTATTATTATAGTTATTATTAGTGCTATTAAAGTTATTCCACTTGCCCCTTTCTTTTTATTTACTTGTGTGTTAGGTTTCATTTGTTTTGACATCACTTCAATTTCTTTCTTTTTTTCTTGCTTAGTTACTAATTTGCCTTTGCAATTTAGCTTTTCCATCTTTCTTTTCCTCCCTTTTGTAATTATATATTTTTTTAAATTTTAAAATCTAACTTAAACTATTTTTACTGCTTATAACGCACAAAAAGGACAGACTATATAGCAACTGCTATATAATCCATCCTTTTTGTGTTGTTTACATAATATATATTTTAAGCTTCTTTTATCAAGGTTACTCCTTTTACTAGATTGTAACTCTCTCTCTCTCTCTCTCTCTCTTACAGTATCAACGATTTCAGCCATTTTTTGTTTCTCCTTTGTTTTCTATTATTCTTTTCAAAGCACTATAATTTTATTTTTCTACTATTGTTTTACTTTTTAGTACATTTTTATTTTATACTATTTATTTCTATTTTTCAATTATTTTCATAACTTGTAACATTTTTTTAATATAGTCGTAATATTTTTGTAATATAATTCTACTCCAACTCAAATGCACCAGTATATAATTGATAATACATACCTTTTAATCCAATTAAGTAATCGTGTTCTCCTCTTTCAATTATTCTACCGTGGTCCATAACCATAATTGCTTTTGCATTTCTTACAGTTGAAAGTCTATGTGCTATTACAAAAACAGTTCTACCTTCCATTAGTTTATCCATACCATCTTGAACTATTTTTTCTGTTCTTGTATCTATTGAGCTTGTTGCTTCATCTAGTATCATTACTGGTGGGTTATTTACTGCAACTCTAGCTATTGATAGAAGTTGTCTTTGTCCTTGAGATAGTTCTGAGCCATTGCCTGTAAGTTTTGTGTCATATCCTTTTGGCAACCTTTCGATAAAGTCGTGGGCATTTGCAAGTTTTGCAGCAGCTATAACTTCTTCGTCAGTAGCATCTTCTTTACCATATTTTATGTTTTCTTTTATAGTTCCTGTAAATAGGTTAGTGTCTTGTAATACCATACCTAACGACCTTCTCAAGTCTGCTTTTTTAATTTTATTTATATTTATTCCATCATACCTAATTTTTCCATCTTCTATGTCATAGAATCTGTTTATTAAGTTTGTGATAGTAGTTTTTCCGGCACCTGTCGCTCCGACGAATGCTATTTTTTGGCCTGGTTTTGCATATAAGCTTATATCGTGAAGTACTGTTTTTTCTGGAACATATCCAAAGTCTACGTGGTCTAATTCTATATGTCCTTTAAGTTCTACATAGTCTAGTGTACCATCGTGATGTGGATGTTTCCAAGCCCACATTCCAGTTCTTTCTTTTACTTCTACTAGTTTGTCTCCCTCTTTTTTTACATTAACTAATGTTACATATCCATTGTCTTGTTCTGGCTCTTCGTCCATCATTTCAAAAATTCTTCCTGCACCAGCTAGAGCCATTATTATAGCATTCATTTGGTACATTACTTGGTTTACAGGTTGTGTGATGTTTCTTGTAAGTTGTAGGAATGATACTATAGTACCAACAGATAGTACTAAGTTACCATTTAACGCTAAAACTGTTCCAACTATTGCTATTAACACATATTGCAAATTTCCTAAGTTATTAGCAATAGGCATCATTATGTTTGAGTATTTATGAGCTTTGTACATATCTTCGTTTAATTGTTCGTTTAATTTGTCAAATGCTTCTTTTGCTTTTTCCTCGTGTGTAAATACTTTTATAACTTTTTGGCCGTTTAGCATTTCTTCAATATATCCATTTACTTTTCCTAAAGAAGCTTGTTGATTTATAAAGTTTTTCGAGCTTTTTGCTCCAACTATTCTAGTTATTATAATTGTTAAAGCTGAAAATACTAGTACAAATATCGTTAATATTGGGCTTAAATAAATCATTGAGCACAATATTGCAACTATACTTATAACAGATTGAATACAAAATGGCAAACTTTGTGAAATCATTTGTCTTAATGTATCTGTATCGTTTGTATAATGACTCATAATGTCGCCGTGTGTATGTGTGTCAAAATATCTAATTGGAAGTGCTTCCATTTTATCAAACATTTCGTCTCTTATGTCTTTAAGTACACCTTGTGCTACTACTGCCATTAGTCTGTTATATAAGTATGAGGTTAACATACCAACAATGTATATAATTACCATAATTCCTATAGCTCCAAGTAATCCAGTATATACTGGGTTTGGCTCTCCAAGTAGAGGAGTTATATAGTCATCTATCAATATTTGTAAAAATAATGAACCTGCGACTTGTGCAATACTACTAAATATAATACAAATTAGCACTACTGCAAATTGTTTTTTATACTTTTTTGTTATGTATCCTAATAATCTTTTTATAGTACCTTTTCTTATTTGTATTTTATTTTTCATCTGCATTTCCTCCTTTCGTTTGAGAATCATATACTTCTTTATATATTTTATTTTTCTTTAAAAGTTCTTCGTGTGTGCCAATTCCATCAATTCTTCCTTTATCCATAACAATTATCTTGTCACAATCTTCTACTGATGAAATTCTTTGTGCAATAATTATTTTAGTTGTGTCTGGTATTTCTTCTCTAAATGCTTTTCTAATTAGGCTATCTGTTTTTGTGTCTACTGCACTTGTAGAGTCATCTAGTATTAAGATTTTTGGATGCTTTAAAAGCGCTCTAGCAATACATAATCTTTGTTTTTGTCCACCAGATACGTTTGTTCCACCCTCTTCGATGTATGTGTTATATCCATCTGGGAATTGAGATACAAATTCGTCAGCTTGTGCTAGTTTGCAAACTCTTATAACATCGTCTTCTGTGGCGTTTTCGTCTCCCCATTTGATGTTTTCAGTAATAGTTCCAGAGAATAGCACATTTTTTTGAAGCACACAAGAAACTTGGTTTCTAAGTGAGTCTAGGTGATATTTTTTTACATTTTTTCCACCTACCAAAAGTTCTCCCTCTGTTACATCATATAACCTTGGAATTAAGTTTACTAAACTTGATTTTCCACTACCTGTTCCACCTATTATTCCTATGGTTTCTCCAGATTTTATTTTTAGGTTAATATTTTTCAAGCATTCTTTTTTCTTGTCTTTTACATAACTAAAGCTTACATTTCTAAATTCTATGCTTCCGTCTTTTACTTCTGTAATTGGTTTCTTAGGGTCGTGTATATCTGACTGTGTATCTAAAACTTCTACAATTCTTTCTGCAGATGATTTTGATATTGCAATCATAACCATTACCATAGATAGCATCATTAAGCTTGATAATATTTGTATAGAATATGTAAACATTGTCATAAGTTCACCTGTTGTAAGTTCTGTCATTCCTGATTGTATTATTATTTTTGCTCCAAACCACGATATAGCTAATATGCACGAATATATTGCAAATTGCATTAGTGGGCTGTTAAATGCTAATATTTTTTCAGCCTTGCTAAAATCGTCAAATATGCTTTTTGATACTTTACCAAATTTTTTCTTTTCTTTTTCTTCTATTACAAATGATTTAACTACTCTAATTGCAGAAACATTTTCTTCTACAACATTATTCAAATCATCATATGTTCTAAATACTCTTTTCATAATAGGATGTACTCGTGTTAGTATAAAGAATAAACCTATTGCAAGTATTGGTATTATTATTAAAAATACTAGTGATAATTTAGGGCTTATAGATATAGCAAAGAACAATGATATAATAAGCATAAGTGGTGTTCTTACTGCAATTCTTATAATCATTTGAAAAGCATTTTGAACATTAGTTACGTCTGTGGTAAGTCTTGTTACCAAGCTACTTGTAGAAAATTTATCTATATTTATAAACGAAAAATCTTGTACTTTATAATACAAATCTTTCCTTAAATTTTTTGCAAAACCTGATGATGCTTTTGCTGCGAAATTACCAGATAATACACCAAAAACTAAAGATAGCACAGCACATAAAATTAGCTCTAGCCCTATTTTTAATACTAAATTCATTTCTCCACCATATACGCCATCATCAATAAGATTGGCCATAAGAAGTGGTATAATAGTTTCTAATATAACTTCTATAGCAACACAAATTGGTGTTAGTATGCTGTCTTTTTTATATTCTCTTATTGATTTCATCAATTTTTTTATCATAAACTGCTTTTCCTCCTTTATTATTTTTTATATTATTTCTCATTTTTCTAATAGTTTTATAAAAACTATTTAGTTCATCTTTTGATATGTTTTTTACTAAATCTTCATTTAAAGTTTTGAATGTTTCTTTTACTTCGTTGTATATTTCTTTGCTTTTTTCTGGCAGTACTATTTTCTTTTGCCTTGCATCAGTTTTTGATGGTATTCTCATAATGGTTTTGTTTTTTTCCATTGTAAGCAAAACGCCTGATATAGTTGCTTTACTTACTTCAAATACCTCTTCTAAATCTTTTTGGTAAATTTCTTTTCCTTCATTTTCTACTAAATATTTAATAATTCTGGCTTGTAACGGACTTGGATGAAACTTAATTTTCTTTTCCTTTGTGATGGCAAACATTCTTTTTCCTATTTCTACATCTAACTTTTTAAGTTCATTTGTAACGTACCTTTCCATATCACCAACCCTTTCTTATTACTATATTATGACATTGTTATAACATAATACAAACAAAGGGGAATTGTTACCACTTTGTTTGTGCAAAATTCTATTTTTTATTTTAAGTCATAAAATTAGTAAGGAACTTTACTAATATACCACTTTATTTTTTATTAGTCAAGTACCTTACTTTATTTTTTTGTATTTTTTTGCTTTTTATTCTGTCACAATCATATCTTCCAAACCTGCTTTTTCATCATTTAGAGTTTGAAATATAATGCAAACAAAATTGTCGCCAGAGTCATATACATAGTCTTTCATATAATAAATATTATCATCACTTACCTTATATTCCATTTCTGAATAATAAAATTTATGTCCTGCAATTTCTTTTTCTTCTACAGCTCCTGTTGTTGCATTTTCTTCTAAAGCTAACGCATCTTCCAAGTATTGTTTTGCTGTGTATCCTTCCTCAAAATCTTCTTTACTATTTTGCAAAACTAAAACCATTTTTTCCATATTTTCGTCTGTTATAATTGTGTCATACATTTCTGCATATGCTTCTCCAATGTATGCTGCAATTTGGTCTTTTGAAAACATCATCATTTCCTCATCAAATTCCAAAGTTAAGTCTGTATTTGCTATACTATATGAATTTATAACTGTACCAGATTCTAGGTTATTTAAGTCTAATTCATTTGTAGTAGAATCTTTTGTACTTTCTTGAAATAATACAATTCCCACTCCTAATACAACGCATATTGCAAGCACTATTAAAAATACTTTTATGCTTGTAAAGCCATATCTATAATACGGACTTTTTTGAGCCCTTTCAGAAAAATAGTATTTGTTAGCACTTTTCTTTATAACACCCTCTATTTTTAGGTATTCAAAAATTTGCTTTCCTTTTTCTGTTCCAAACTCTCGTTGTAATTCTTCGATTATTAAGTCTTTTGTAATGCAATGTTTTTTACTTAAAGCATCATTTTTTTCGAAAACATCTCTTGCAGTTTCTATGTCTTCTTTTGAAAATCTATCATTTTCTACACTTTGTGACATAATTTTTATATCTTTGTCTGCCACCCCGTGTTTTATTTGCTTATTCAAATTAACAATAATTCCACCAATTACAATAAAGCAAAATAGCAATGAAATTATATAATCCTTTAAAAGTGCTGTGCTTATTGTAGATTCTGCATAAACAGCCTGAAAATATTCCCAAGTTAGTGGTATTTCTGATTTGTTCATTAGAATTATTGGTATAATAACTAGCATAGTTACTGATATAGCAATAAATGAGACTACTGATAAAATTATAGGCAATTTTTTATTTATTTTTGCTTTTGTAATTTTATAGCCATAAAATGCTCCAATAACTATAACTATTGATAAAAGTGCATAAATTACGTCTCCAAAAACATAAGCAAGTATCCAAGGTATAGTTCCAATAAATGCTCCTATTAGTGCCCCCAGAGTGCCTATTAAGTACCTATTTTTCACTTGTTCTTCCATAATATTTCTCCTTTTTATGTTATTTTTTTCAGAGATTTGAAACTATCTCCATTTTTTTACATTTGTATTATACCATAAATATTTTTAATTAAAAGAGTTATGTGGCATTTTTTACAATTTTTTATGTGAAATTATTTCTGTTCAATATTTTATATGCGAAGTAATGTTATTTTTAATTTTATGTTGGAGTGCTTAAGGTGGGGACCGACAAGTTTACAAACTGTTAAAATGAACTAACGTGAATTTTATACAGTTTGTACGATGCCAAAGGGCCAAAACATAAAATTAAAAATAACATTACTTCGCATTTTTGCATTTATATTGAGCATAAACTACTATTTCATTAACATCTGCCTAATCATCCACACTTTTTTCTTAAAGTCTAGCAAATATTCATCCATCAATGCTGATGTAGCACATTTTTTCTCGTTATCTGCATCTTCTTTTACTTTAGTAGCATTTTCTATTAGTATATTGTAGTCTTTTAAAATGTTTTCAAATATTTTGTTAGAGAATATTTTTTCATTTTGTGCCTCTTGAATTTGTGCTATTTCTAAATAATCGCTCATTGTACCTAACGGCTGTCCATCTATTATTAAAATGTGTTCTGCAATTTCATCTATTTGCTCGTTTATATCATCATATAGTTCCTCTAATTTTGCGTGAACAATAAAAAAATCTTCCCCCTTTACATTCCAGTGATAGTTTTGTAGTTTTCTGTAAAAAACATTTAAGTTAGATAAAAATAAATTTAGGTCTTCTGTAATCATATATCTTCCCTCTTTCTTTTTAATATATGTACATTATTACCTAAATTTATTTTTTTATTCAGTTAAATTACTCTATTGATAGTGTTATTCTAAAGTCCCTCCTATTATTTTTCTTTTTTGTTACAATACAATTGCTATTCGCAATTTATTTTTAAATATCGAAACAACTTTTATACATACTTTTTATTTTCAAAAACTTCATCCATATATTCATCTGGATACACATTATCCAAAAACACATCTAAACTACCATTTGCTGGTACATTGTTTATTCTTTCGTTTTGCCTTATTGCTGCTAAAGAAGATATTGTTATATTAAATATCATAAAAACTGCTACACTGCTTGCCATTACTTTTACTTTGTGACTTTTAACAAACTCTTCTATTTTAGGAATTAACGGTTTAATGTACGAGGTATACAAAAGCCCAGCACATCCCCAGTATGTACAGTGAACTAGCGTTGTTCTGCCATTTATGTTAAATAACCAGTTAGAATAATCCCAAGATACTGTTCCAAATACTTTTTCTTGGATGTATGAACATAAATATTCTGTTATTCCGCCCAAAAGCATTGAAGATACAAATATTATTCCTTTATTTTTGATTTTAATAATGCTGAAAAAGATGTAATACACTAATATACCAATTCCATATACTGGTGTGAATGGGCCATATATTAAACCTTGTCTTGACACAAAATGGCCATTTTGCACAAGTGCCACTATCATTTCTACTATATAGCCAAGTATACTTCCTATCATAAAAATTAAAAATATTTTAATAACTTCATTTAATTTACTCTTTTTATTGTCCATTTTTAATCTCATTCCTTTCCTAAGGCACAAATTGTAATTATTTTTCAACCTTGCAACCTCTTTTTTAGTTTTTCAGCAAAAGTGGCCCGTCCCCTTTTGCAAATTTTGCCAAATTTGCTGAAATTCTTTCTTATTTATTTAGATCTTAATATAACAAACAATTATTAAGTCTCTTTTTATTTCTTATTAAAATATTCTTAATTTTTCTTGTTTTTACTTGTAAAAATGTTTCAAAAAAAGACTAAAAAATGTATTTAATACTTTTTTAAATATTAAATACATTTTTAGTCTTTTTAATTATTATTTTATTTTTTAATCATTTTCTTCATTTACTATTTCATATCCAGTTAAGTCTGGTTTATATACTTCATCTACAGTATTAACTTCTATATTTGTAAATTCTGATGTTCCTATAGTATCTGTCTCTTTTTTTAGTAATAGTCCTGTTTCTTTGTCTATCCATTCTTTATTGTTTTTGTTATAGCATAGTACATAACATTCTTTTCCATCAAATTCATCTGTGTATATCCAAGTGTACAAAATTTTAGCATCCGTTTCAATTTCCATTACTATATTTGTATACTCAAATGGTGCATTAAGTATTACATCTGAGAACCTAACTCTAGTTGCCTTCTTTTGATTTGGTAAAACTATAAGTCCTTCTCCAGTATTTTTATCGAACCAGATTATTGTTTCTTCGTCGTTTTTTCCAAATCTTGAACAATCTAATCTTGCAATATTTTCTTTTTGAGTAGCAGTGCTTTCAAAGTCATCTGCTTTTGTATGATATGTAAAATTATTTACATCTTTATATGCACTTGCCTTTGCTTTTATTTGATTTATTATATAGTAATTTCTCATTACAAATATGAAATATAGTACCACTACTATGCCTATTAAGATTAGTATTGTTTTTGCAACAATATGTTTTGATTTTTTTACTTTTGGTTCTGCTTTTTTGAATTTAGGTTCTTCCTTTTTTTCTGTATCTGCTTTACTTGCCTCTTTTTCTACATTTGATTTAATGTTATTTTCTTGATTTGTACTTGTAGTTTCTTGTGATTTTTCTGTTTTTTTGTTTTTCCCCATTTCATTTTCTTCCATTGTTTTTACATCCTTTCTTTCCTTTGTTATATAGTGCAATTATATCATAATATGTTTTTTTGTAAATACATTTTATTTAACTTATTGCATTTTAATGAAACTTTTGCTTTTATATTTTTACTTTTAACTTTTCGCTTGACGTTATACGTTTTGCTTTTAATGTTGACCACTATGAACTATAGCTCTATTTTCTATTATTTAATAATTTTCATAGCATTTTCAGCCGTTTTATCTTTATCAAATTTATTTACTATAAATATAAATAGTCCTACCAATGCAAATGTTATTGCATAAATAGCTATACTATGAGTCCAATTTCCTGCAACTATACTGCTTCCTGCAAAAGTTGACGATACTACAGATGGCAACCTTGCAAAGGTTGATATTAGTATAAATCTTAGTGGCTTTAGTGGTAAGAGTCCTGCTATGTATACAAGTAGGTCCTTTGGAGTGCCTGGAATTACAAATAGTAATAGCATAATCCATTCTATTTTTCTAGGATTTTTAAATAATTTACTGTTTTCTATTTTATCTATTTTTTCTTTACTGCAGAAACTATATACAAATTTTCTTCCAAATTTTCGTACTGCAAAGAATATCATTAAAGAAATTAAGAAAGCCGAAATGGTTATAAACAGTGTGCCACCTACTCCACCGTAGCACATACCTGCTAATATTTCTATAGGTTCTCCTGGCAATATTATTAAAAATATTTGTGCAAATTGCAATCCAAATAAGGCAAGTAACCCTAAAAAGCCCATATCACTTACCTGATTTTTAAACTCCAGTTGTCCCTCTGGTGTACTTAGATTTTTCATTACGGGAAATAGATACACTATTAGTCCTACTAATAATATAATTACTACTATCATTAAAATATATTTGAATGCTTTCACTCTTTTACTCATACTAAGTTCCATTCCTTTCTCACTTAGCTCAATGTCACACAACTTATTTTAGTATTTTGTATAGCTAATAGTATAACACCAAAATTTGTAAAATACTATTTATTTTTTCTTAATTTTTAGTATAAGTGTTACTGGATAATAATGCTTATAAAATAGAATTGGTCAGACGCATCTGACCAATTCCATTTTAATTATTATCCTCTTCATTTTCATCTATATCTATATGTAAATTCAAATCTTCTTCTGTTGGCAAAGCCTCCAAAATTTCTTTTGGTAAAATATTTGAAATTTCATAAGAACTTACACCAATAGGCTTATTTATATCCCTTAAAGAATACTCTACTGAAAACTTTTTCTTTTCTCTACATAGAATAATTCCAATACTTGGATTGTCATTTTCAGTTTTTAATAAATCATCGACTGCTGATAAGTAAAAATTTAATTTTCCAGCATATTCTGGCTTATATTGTGTATTCTTTAATTCTACAACTATATAACAATGTAATTTTGTATGATAAAAAAGCATATCTATAAAATATTCATCTCCATCTACTTCAATTCTATATTGATTTCCAACAAAACTAAATCCATTTCCTAATTCTAATAAAACTGTTTTAATTCTTTCTACCATTGCATTTTCTAGTTCTGTTTCAATATAACTTTCTTTTAAATTAGATAAATCTAGTATATATGGATCTTTCATCATATCTCTTGCTAATTCACTTTGTGGAGCTTTTAATGTTCTTTTAAAATTGTTCGGCTTATCTCCTAATACTTGTCTCTTATAAAGATCACTTTTTATTTCAAAACCTAAAACATCATAAGACCATCCATTTAATTCTGTCTGTTCTATATACCATTGTCTTTGTTTTTTATCTTTGATTTTGCTTAAAATAAGAATATTGTGCGACCATGGAATTTTTATTGATAACTCTTTCAACTTTTTATCTTTTTGACATTCTAAATAATATATTCTCATATATTTTAAATTTGTGATTGAAAATCCTTTCATATTTTGGAAGTCAACTTTAAGCCTAATTGAAAGGTTCTTAACAAATTTATTTCCCCATTTTGCATTATCTTCTATTATTTTTCCAATAGTATAGTATAAACTCAAAGTTCTAGCATTAGCACCTTTAAATATATCATATTGTGCATTTAATATTTCATATTTTATATCACTAAAGACTTTTTTGAACTCTCTATCTTGCATATTATTTTCTACTAACTCTTTATTACTCATTTTTGAATCCTCACTTACTTTATTTTTTCATAGTATATCATTTTATAGTTAGTTTATCAATTATATAAATATTTTTAACACAAATTTTTCCAATTAGTCAGATACATCTAGCCAAAATTCTTTTATAAAATCTAAAAAGATGACATTGTATTATTATTTTTTACAATTCATCTTTTTTAATATGTGAAAATTTTATTTTTATTATCTAGTGAGTTAAATTATTTTCTGCTGACCTATGCAGTATATTTTTATTTTATGCCATAAGTATTTACTTTGCAAGTACTTTACTCTTTTGTAATATTTTTTTAATATCGTTGTAATATTGTTGTAATATTTCACAATAAAATAACCTCTCTAATTTTTAGAAATGTTATTTTATCTTTTAATATTTTATTGTCACTCCATCCCAAAATTATTATTGTTCTTGCATAATGTATAAATAACTTATGAAATTATACTAAGTAAAGTGTTAACCTAAATCCTATAGATGGAAATGCTGTTTCTGTATATGATTGGCTACGATGCCCACTAGTTACTCCTCCCCTATACGTACAACAGAAATTATCTGTTCCATTATACATACTGCAATACTCTGTAGTCCATTCACTAATATTGGCAACTAGGTCATTTATTTTACATACTTCGTCTCCACTAACTCCAGTATTTGTTATATTGTTACCCTCAACTTCTTTGTCTGCATAATTTGTGTTTCCAGCTTCATGTATATATATTAAAGCTGTGTCCCACGCATAACTATTTATTAAGTCACTTCTTACTCCATTACTACTATTTTTATATGTGTTTATAGAAACTTTTGAAGCATCTATTTGAGTAATACAATTCCACAAAGCTCCTACTTTATATGTCATATAGAATGATGCTTGATAGCTTGTAGATACTTTTGATGCAGCTTTGCATTTTGAATAATCTACTGCAAAGTCCATCTCACTACTTGCTCCACTAGCATAACTTGCTTCATATCTTCCTATATAATATCCTCCATTATTTTTTACACTATTTACCCATTTTTCTAATTCATATGCTGTAGCATTTTGTCCTTGTGTTCCCTCGTGCACTATATTTCCACTTGATGAGTTTATTACCCATTTGCTTCCTGTTACATTTACTCCGCTTTCATTATCTTTTAAGGTTACTGTTGCTGTTACACTTCCCTCTGTATCTGTACTTGTTCCACTTAAGCTTATTGTTGTGCCTTGTGGTGCTATATTATCTTCTATTGTTACATTTGCATATTCCTTACTTTCATTTGTTCCATCTGTTAACCTTGCATATACCGTATCTCCATACTTTAATCCTGTTATTGTCTCTCCACTTTTTACATCTATCCATTCATTTTCTTCTATTGTTTCTTCTGCTCCCACTATTTGATACTGTAATGTATATTCTGTTTCCTCTGTTCTTACTACTACACTTGCTGTTCCATCTCCTTGCCATTCATAGTCATCAAATGTTATTGTCCCTTTTATTTCATCATCTGGCTCTTCTGGTGTACTTCCTCCTCCACCTATTATGTCATCATATTCGTCTAATAAACTATTCAATGATTCCTGCTCTTTTCTTGTTGCCTCCTCTGTTAGATTCTTTGCTTGCATAGCTCTTTTTATTAAACCATCTTCTCCAAATGCAAAATCTATTGTTATTGTTGCTAATATTATTAAAATTACTATAATTATTATCAATGCTATTAACGTTATACCGTTTTCTTCTTTGTTTATTTTTTCTTGTCTTTTCATTTTCACTTTTTTTCCTTGAATTAGTTTTTGGCTTGTTTCTCTACTTGTTTTTAATTTTCTCTCTAGTTTTTTCATTTTTTCTCCTTTCTCAGTTCTTTCTTATTTTATTGTACTGCTTCTATTTTAAAATCTTTTGCATTGCTTACATCTGCTGTTATTGTTGCATTTATTTTTACTGTCTCTCCTGGTTCCATCTTGCCTATTACTGGTTTTGTTGTTGTTATTTCTTCCCCATTTTCCCCTAGTATCGTTATTTTTACTATTTCGTTTTCGTGTGTTGTATTTCCTTTATTCGTTACATCTGCTAATAGTACTGTCTTTCCATTTTGTTCTGTATACTGTATATTGCTTATTTCTAATTCTCCATACATTTTTGTACTATTAAATTCCTCTGATGTGTTTACTTTGGTTCCGTCATTTAGCTCTGTTGTATACTTTTCTTCGTTTGCTGTTTCAGTACTCTTCCCTACTTCTTCCTCCTTTTTATTTCCATTTACTAATACTACTATCAATATTACCGCTATTAGTAATACCACTACTAACAACACTATCCATCTTTTTTCATTGTTGTTCATTTTTCTTTTCCTCCTTTTATATATTTATATTTTTAAAATTTAAAATCTAGTTTAGGTTTTAAGCTTTGTTTTTTATTGCCATACTTTAGTTATGTTTTCAAAGCGCACAAAAAGGACAGACTACATACCAGCTTTTATACTGGTACATAATCCATCCTTTTTATTTATGTTTATTCTATTAAATTTTATTTTTTTGATGTCTACTAATACTGCTACTCTTATATTTGCAAATATTGTTTTTGATACACGACAAATAATGCTTAATTTATTAAAATTATGCTCTCTCTCTCTCTCTCTCTCTTACAGCCCCAACGGTTTTAAGTGTTTTCGTTTTTTTATTACTTGTCATTCTTTGCTTTTCTCCTTTATTATTCTTCTGTTGTTTTTTCTATTATTTTATATCCTGTTAAATCTGGTTTGTATACTTCATCTACAGTGTTTATTCCTATATTAGTAATTTCTGTATTATCTTTTTTTACTACAAGTCCTGTATCTTTTTCAATCCATTCTTTAAAATCTCCACCTAGACAAAGTACATAACATTCTTTTCCATCAAATTCGTCTGTATATATCCAAGTGTATAGCATCATACCCATTAGTTGGTCATCCATATATGTATATTCAAAAGGAATTGTAAGGTTTACCCCTGAAAGTATATTTTTTTGAGCAGTTTTTTGTTTTGGGAATGCTACTATTGTTTCTCCTGTATTCTCGTCTGACCATAGTATCATTTCTTGGTCTTCTTCTTTTAAACTTCTTTGGTCCATTCTAGTTATATTATCTTTTACAGTTGCTGTATACTCACCTGACTCACTTTTTAAGTGATATGTATAGTTTGTTACATCATTGTATTTACTTGCTTTTTCACGTATGTCATTTAGTATAAAGTAGTTTCTCATTACAAATACAAAGTATATAATAACTAGTAAGCCTATTAAAATTAGTATTGCTTTTGCTATAGGATGCTTTGATTTTTTAGCTTCCACTTTTTTGAAGTTGTTTTTTTCTTTGTTATCAACCTCAGTTTTACTTGCTTCTTTTTTGGTATCTGCCATTTTCACTTCATTTTTAACAGATACGTTTTCTTGAGCTTTTGCTTCATCTTTTGCAGATACGTTTTCTTGTGCTTTTGTTTCATTCTCAAGGTTTACATTTTTCTTTTCTTCGTTTTCTTCCATTTTTTATCTTCCTTTCTCTTTTGCTATATACCAGATTATACCATAACTGATTTTTTTGTAAATAGTTTTTTTAATTTTATACGTCTTTTAATTTAATATTTTTTTCTGAGTTTAATTTTCCAGCTCTAGTAATACTACCATAGCCATATTTGTTTTTTAGTTCATCCACTACTTTGTCCAATTTTTCTTGTTTTTCTTCCTCTTCGTTACTAAACAAAGATAGTTGCATTTCGTCCTTCTCTACTAAATTATCTACTCTAAGTCCTACAAGACGTATGAATGTACCTTTTTTATACATTTCGTGTAACAGTTCTTTAGCCAAGCTATATATTTCCTTAGTGTTTGAAGCAGGGTTCATCAATTTTTTCTGATGAGAAAAATCTTTAAATTCTTTTGTACGCAATTGTACATTTACTACATTTGCATACATATTATATCTTCGTAACCTATACGTTACTTGCTCTGCGAGGGTTAAAAGCACTCTTTGTATTTCCTCTTCTGAGCATATATCTTGTGGTAATGTTACGGAATTACCTATTCCCTTTGGCTTTTCTTCCAAGTAATTTACTGCAGATTTGTCAATTCCATTTGCATATTCCCACATTAGAAGACCGTGCTTTCCAAATTTTTTAATCATTAGCATTTTATCTTGTTTTGCTAAATCACCTATAGTTTTAATTCTCATATTATATAATTTTGGAATGGTTTTTCTCCCAAGCATAAATAATTCGGACACGGGTAATGGCCACATTTTGGTTGCTATTTCTTCTTCAAATAATGTATGTACTTTATCTGGTTTAGTAAAGTCAGATGCCATTTTAGCAAGCAGTTTATTGTGCGCTACTCCTACATTTACTGTAAAGCCTAGCTCTTTTTTTATTCTTTTATTTATTTCATAAGCTTTATTTAATAAAGTATCATTTCCTAAATAATCTGTCATATCTAAAAAACATTCATCTATACTAAACCTTTCTATTTTTTCTGTGTATTGTAATAAAATTTTATATAAATCATTTGAATGTTTTTTATAACTTTTATAATCTCCTCTAAATACTTGTAAATTTGGACATTTTATACGTGCCTGATATAAAGTTTCTCCTGTGCATACTCCTTTTCTTTTTGCTTTCATACTTTTTGCTAAAACTATACCAGACCTTTTTGTTTCGTCTCCTCCAATTACAGCTTCAATTTCTCTTATATCAACCTTTTCGCCTTGGCTCAACCTGTCTAATGCTGTCCAACTTAAAAAGGCATTGTTAACATCAACGTGCAATATTTGAGTTTGTTTTTCCATTGCTTACACCTTCCAACAGTATTATAGAACATTAGTTTGTATAAGTCAAGGTGCTACTTTTTTTATATTGTACTTTTCCATTATATTTTCAACCTGTTTTTCGAAATCTAATAAGTTGTTGTTTTCTACTATATCATCACAATGTTCTATATAAAACTCATTGCTTTGTTGCGCTAATAATCGCTTTTCTGCTTGTTCATAATCAATATCGTCTCTTGCTACAATTCTATCTATTTGTACTTCTCTTTTAGCTATTATCCCTATAACTTTATTGCAAATTTCGTTTAACTTACTTTCAAACAGTAATGGGGCATCAATAATTGCAACGGTATCGTCGTCTATCTTTTTTAATTTGGTTTTTATTTCGTTAGTTATGTATTTAAAAGTTATTTTATTTAATTCTTCCCTTTTTTTAGGATTCGAATAAATAATTTCTGCTAATTTTCTCCTTTTTAACTCTCCCTCTTCATCCACAATATTTTTGCCAAATATTTTAATTATTTCTATTGTATAACTTGTACCTTTTTTAGATAACTTTCTTGCAATTTTATCTGCATTTAACACTTTTACTTTGTATTCATTCTCTAAAAATTCACATATTGTACTTTTTCCCGCACCAGAGCTTCCAGTTATTCCAATAATCATAGTTTTTTCCTCCTTTGGCACCTTGGTGCCTGTCACAAAAGTGCCATTTGGCACTTTTGGGGACAGGTATGTTTGAGACAACTTTGTCCCTTTTAGACCTGCCCCCAAACCGGACAAAACCGTTCTATAATATTTCTATTTTATTTGTGTAGTCTAAGTTAGCATATGAATCAGAATAATAGCCTAAAGTATATACATTAGTTGCCAATATGTCTGTTTCTATCATTTCTTTTAAGTTTTTACTTGCTACTGTATCAATGTATTTTTTTACAGATGTTACCACATTTAGCTTAGGGTTTATGTTCATCATTTCTGAAATTAGTTCTTTACCTTTATTGTCAAAACCTAAAACTCTTACATAAGGTGTTATTTTTTTTGAAGTTTCCATTTGTTTTTTAGTTATTCCTAGTAAGCTATAAATTAAAATTCTTTGAATTCTAGTTTGAGTAAATCTTTTTGTTTTTACTATGTTTATAAGTTCTTCTAGTGTATTACAAGAATCTGCAGCATTTTTTATTGAGTTTTCTAAGCCTTCAGATACATCTGGAAGGTTTGCAATTTCTTGTACAGTCATTTTTCTTAATGTGTATAGTATTTCTCTTTCAAATCTCGATATGTCTATAACATAGTGCCCATCCTTAAGCTCTTCTCCAAGTAATAAGTATGAGCTTCTAGGCATAACTTTTCTAATATCATTAAGTTCCTTTGTCATCAGCATTTTTCTAATTGCTGTTGCACTAGCAAATTCGTCTACAATATATTTATCATTGTATAAAACTTTCTCGCGCTTTATTCCTACAGGAGTTATAGTACTTTTAGTTTTCTTTAATGCTTTTAAATATTCTATTCCTAATATATTGTTAGAGCCTGCCATTACATTTGCATATCTTTTTATATCGTTTAAATACATCATCAATGCATTTTCTCTTGCCTTTGGAAATGAATTTCCTTTTTTTAATTCGTGTGTTAGCATTGTAACGTATTCCTTTGGTTCTGTATATAAAACGTTTGCGATGTTGTTTAATGTAGATATGTCTTTTGCTTCCATTCCAAAGGAGATTGTGTCTACAATTCCAAGTGAATTTAAAATTTTAATAGCACCTTCGGCAAAATTTTCTGCACTTGAAGTACTATATATCGTTGGGAGTTCTATAACAAGGTCTACACCATTCGATAATGCCATTCTCGTTTTTACCCATTTATTTACTATTGATGTATTTCCCCTTTGTACAAAGTTCCCAGATATTACAGCCACTACATATTGAGCACCTGTTTCTTCTTTTGACTTAGCAATATGGTATAAATGGCCATTATGAAATGGATTATATTCTGCAATTATTCCAAGAACCCTGCTCATTTATTTTTCCCCTTTCAAATTTCAAAATATGTTACTATTCACTTTGTTGAAGATTTATACAGCTGTGAATAGTCGTAAAAATATTTTGTCAAATATTGTACTTAAATGAATTTATTGATATAATATCATAAAATTATAAAATATACAATGTTTTGACGGAGGTTTATTTTTTATTATGGATGAAATTACAATATATACTGATGGTGCTTGTTCTGGGAACCCTGGTCCTGGCGGTTGGGGCGCTATACTTATGTATAAAGGAAATAAAAAGGAAATATCAGGTGGTAAAAAGGATACAACTAATAATGTAATGGAGCTAACTGCCGTTATAGAGGCTTTAAAGCTTTTAAAATATCCGTGCACAGTTAAGCTATACAGTGATAGCGCTTATGTGGTTAATGCTTTTTTACAACATTGGGTTTTAAATTGGCAAAGAAATAATTGGAAAACTGCTGATAAAAATGACGTTAAGAATAAAGAGTTATGGCAAGAATTAGTAGAACTTACTAATATGCACCAAGTGACTTTTATTAAAGTAAAAGGTCATAGTGATAATGAATATAATAACAGATGCGACGAATTAGCAAGAAATGCAATTTTGGAACTTTAGAATTTTGCAAGTGTTTATTTGTTAAAAGCACCTATCATTGTAAGATTCATTGTTCTTACGATGACAGGTGCTTTTATTGTAGAAGCCAACAAGGTTCTGTGGTACTTAGGCTGTAATCTTTGATTGCTATGTTTGGTCAAGTTCTTATTTTGTCAATCTTTCCATTGCTTCAATTGTTTTTGCTTTATCTCCAAAAGCTGTTAGCCTAAAGTATCCTTCTCCATTTGTTCCAAAGCCTACGCCCGGAGTTCCTACTATGTTGTATTTTTTTAGAAGTATATCAAAATATTCCCAAGAGCTTATTCCGTTTGGAGTTTTAAGCCACACATATGGAGAATTTATTCCTCCATAACATTGTATTCCTGCTTTTTTTAGTCCATCCAACAGTATTTTAGCATTTTCTTTATAGTAGTCTATATTTTCTTTAATTGCTTTTTTTCCCTCTTCTGTATATATTGACTCTGCCGCTCTTTGAGTTATGTATGATACTCCATTGAATTTAGTTGTTGTTCTTCTATTCCATAATTTGTTTAAGCTAATGTCTTTTTCCCCTGCTTTATAGTTTGCAACACACTCTTGTGGCACTACGGTATAAGCACACCTCAGCCCCGTAAAGCCAGCTGTTTTCGAATAACTTTTAAATTCAATGGCTACTTCTTTAGCTCCTTCTATTTCATATATACTATGTGGAATATTATCCTCTTCTATAAATGCTTTATATGCAGAATCAAATAATATAATACTTTTATTTTGCTTAGCAAATTCCACCCAGCTTTTTAGTAGTTCTGCATTCATCGCTACTCCTGTTGGATTGTTTGGTGAGCAAATGTATATTAAATCTGGTATTTCTGTCAATTCTGATGGTTTTGGTAGGAAGTTGTTGTTTTCTGTTGAATTTATATAAATTATATTGCTATATTGTTTTGTGGTTTGATCGTACTTGCCAGCAGTTCCATACATTACATTTGTATCCAAATAAACCGGATATACGGGGTTCATTATTCCCACTTTAATGTTTGGATTAAATATTTCTATTATTCCTCCTGTGTCGCACTTTGCTCCATCTGATATAAATATTTCGTTTGATTTTATACCCAAATTTTTATATTCGTTTTCAATAATTTTGTCTTTTAAGAATTCGTAACCTTGCTCTGGTCCATATCCTCTAAATGTATTTATATTGCCCATTTCATCTGCTGACTTTTTTATTGCTTCCACTACTATTTGTGGTAATGGTCGCGTCACATCTCCTATTCCTAGTTTTATAATTTTGGCATTTGGATTCTCCTTTTGGTACTCGCTCACTTTTTTATTGATAGTTGAGAATAAGTAATTTTCCTCTAGTTGTAAAAAATTTTCATTTATTTTAATCATTAACTTCCTCGCTTTCTATTGAAATTTTTGTTTTGCATATCTGGAAAGCCTTTTTTGCATTTTTACTAAATTTTTGTAAAATTTTTATTTTGCATATCTGTAAGCTTTTTGTCATAGCATTTTACTAAATTCTACCATCAAACACTTTTGTTGCAGGGCCTTGCATATATATATGATTGTCTTTACCCCACTCTATATTAAGCTTTCCCCCTGGCAACTCCACGGTTACAGTTTCGTCAGTGTAGCCATTTAAGCCACTAGCTACGGTTGCTGCACACGCACCTGTTCCACACGCCAAAGTTTCTCCTGCACCTCTTTCCCAAACTCTTACTTTTATATTGTTTTTATCAATTATCTGCACGAATTCCACATTAGTTCTATTAGGAAAAATTGGATTATTTTCTATCGCTGGTCCATACTTTTCTATATTAACCTTATCCACATCCTCCACAAAAGTAATAGCGTGAGGATTACCCATAGATACTACCGTGAACCTCATTTTTTCTCCTAATACGTCTATATCTAAATCTTTATTAAATGCTTCATATACATCATATGGTATGTTTTTATCCTGAAATATTGGTTCGCCCATATCGACAATTGCCTCATTGCATTCACCGTTTTTTTCTATTAGTTTTACCTGCTTTACTCCTGCAAGTGTTTCTATAGATAGTTTATCTTTATTAGATAATTTATTGTCATAAATAAATTTTGCCACACATCTTATACCATTTCCGCACATTTCAGCTTCACTACCATCGCTATTAAAAATTCTCATTTTAAAATCACAAGCTGGATTGCTAGGCTTGTCAATCAATATTACACCATCTGCACCAACTCCCATATGCCTATTGCTTAATTGTTTTGCCATTTCTGGTATGTTTTTTAGTTTTAGCCCATTAGTACAATCTACATAAATGTAATCGTTCCCAAGTCCTGTCATTTTTGTAAAATTTAGCATATAATCACCTCTTGAAAATAATATATGCTATTTTTTTGAAAATATACAAGAAAAAAGATAAAAATCAACTAAAGCTAAATGCTTTTCATCAATTTTTATCTTTTTCTTTTGCGACTACTACAAATCTACCATCTTCTGTATGATATGAACAAGTAGATAAGGTAATTAGTCTGTCTCCGTATTTTGCTGTTTTCCCAGTATCATACAAGGAAGCTTCTTTTGCATTTTTCACAAATTCGTTATATTCCTCTTCGTTTTTTGCATCTACAAAGTAGTAATACCTAAACACATTTTTTTCTGATTTATAATATACTCTGGAATAGAAAGCTGAGATTATTTCAAATTCTATATCCTCATTTTCTGTAGTAAATCTTATTATTGGATGTTTTTTATAATAGCTCTCTTCTTTGTAATTTAAAATATCGTGGAACATTGAACCATTTTGCAAGTTATGTCCATAAATTAGCAAATTACTACTTGGTTTATTCCAATCATAGTCTTTATCTAAAAAAATAGAACCATAAGTATTTTCCTCTTTGTTATAATTATGTGTCATATAATAACTATTGTCTTCGCCTTGTAGCACAGGATAATTTACATTTGTTCCGTCTATTTCTAGCCAACCAACAATGTCGGAATTTTCTTTTCTTAATTTTTCAACTTGTAACATTCTTTCTGTTTTTTGCTCTGTAATTTCTGTTTTTTCTATTTCTACAGTATTTAACAGTTCACTTTCCTCTTGGACTGCTTCTTTGTCTTTTAAATTTTTTACTATATAAATTACCGCACATATTATTACAATAGTTAAAAGAAATATAATAAATTTATATCTAGTTTTTAAAATTTTAAAATGTTTGCCTTTCTTTTTCAAGTGTTTACTCATACAAATATTCCTTTCGATGTCAGTTTCTCCAAAAGTATAATAAATATGTATTAGGATAGAAAAAATTCTCTATCCTATACATTTATGCATTATGCATTTTTCTTTTTAATTACAACTATTGTTGCTAAAGAAATTACTGCTATAGCTCCTGCTATACCAATATAGCTTGATACTCCTGTTTTTGGTGTATCGTCTTTCTCGTCTTCTGCTGGTTTGTTTTCTTCATCAGAAGGATTTTCTGGGTCTACTGTTTCAGGTGCTTCTGAAAGTTTTGCATATAGTGTAATATTTGATTGTATTTCTCCTCCAAAATCAAATTCATCTTTGAATTCTTCATCTATGAAGAAACCATCTATTACTAAATTTGTGCCTGATAAATCTATTTTAGATTCAAGTTGTTCCTTTGTTAGTGTTCCACCAACTGGAATTTCAAATGAAATAGATGGCATATTTGGAACTTCTATTGTAACTGTAGGATTTGGAATATATATATCTCCACCTACACTTGATACTTTGTCGGTTGCGTTACTTTCAAATTTTAAATTGTTTTTGCTGTCTGTTACGATAATTTTATTTCCATTTTTATCTACATATAATCTATCTTTTTCTCCTGATTGGTCATCGTATATATTTTTAACAGTAAATGATGAAATTTTATCAGCTTCATCTTCTGCTATATAAATAACATTTTCTGTTTGGTCTGATGCAAGAGTTCCATTCATTATTAAAGTTGGTTCTTCTACTGTTACAGCAGAACCTTTACCTAATTCTATACCATTGTTAGACTCTGCTTTTCCATTGTGTCCTAAAGTTAAATCAACTATTTCAACTATTCCACAGTTGTTTAAAACTCCTCCAAAGTTACAATCATATATATTTACACCATCTAGTGTAACTTCTCCACCATTATATGCTTGTACACCATATTTTGGGCTTCCTGTTAAATTAACATCTTTTAATGTGATTTTTGCTCCTGCATTTACAGCTGTAAGCATACTTTTGTTGCTAGAGCTAGGATCTGCAGCTGCCATATTTGTATCAGCTGTTATTGTATTGTGGTTACCATTTATTGTAATGCTTTTTCCAGATACTTCTACAGCTTTTTCTAATGTAATATCTTCTGTTATGTTGATTGTATCTCCATCTGAAGCTTTTGCAACTGCATCATATAATGTTTCAGTTTCTTCTGATGGTACATTTATTTCAGCAGCATTACAAATGCTTGGTACTACTAATAAAACTGCTATCATTATTGCAAAAAATATTGCAATTTTTAATGTGTTTTTCATATTAAATACCTTTCCTTTCTCGTTTTGTTCTAAAGGCACACATAGTCATAAAAGACCTTGCTTTTAAACTATTATCTTCTTCGATTTAATTTATCCTTTAGTTATGCATTTTTTTTTTTTATATACATTATTGTTGCTAAAGAAATTATAGCTATAGCTCCTGCTATGCCAACATAGCTTGATACTCCTGTTTTTGGTGTATCATCTTTTTCTTCTTCAGCTGGTTTGTTTTCTCCTTCTGTTTGGTTGTTGTCATCATTTGGTGTTTCTGGCTCTTCTGAAGGATTTTCAGGTTCTTCTGGAACTGTTGCTGTTTTTTCCTCAAATTTAGCATAAATTGTTGTGTTTTCATCTAATGCCATTGTTTCGTCAAAAGGTGTAGTAAATTCTGCATCAGTATACCATCCAGCAAAAGTATATCCATCTTTTGTAGGATCCTCAACATTTAAAGATTCAAATGTTGTTCCAGCAGTCAAATATTTTGTTTCGGTTTTGCCATCTATAGACATAGTAAGGTTTAAGCCAACTTCTATTGTAAAATCTTTTGTAGTAATTATGTCGTCGTTATTATCCATATCAACTAAGCTTAATGTAATTGTATATGTACCTGCTTTTGGGAATGTAGCTCTTATTGCGGTTACATTTGAGCTTCCGCCACCTACCATAAAGCCATTTCCCCATTGTCCTGTTTGTGCAATATCAATTTCAGTTCCTAATGAATCTGTTGCAAGTAACGTTGGAGTTGCAGGTCCACTTACTTTTACTGTAATTTTTACTTTGTTGTAAACGGTTTGTCCCATATTTAGAATTGCATTTGCATTCTTTTCTTCTCCAGCTACTACATTGCCATCGTATTGCAAGTCCATTGAATAATCGGCGTCAACTGCTTTGCAAAAGCTTGGAATTGCTAATATAGCTACTAATACTAGTACTGCAAAGAATAATATTTTGATAGTATTTTTCATATTATTCACCTCCTTTTTATGCAAAGATTTTCTACCTAGATTATATTACAATAAGGTAAATAAAAAATTACTTAACCTAAATTAGATTACGCTTATTTTTTGTACGTAGTTTTATGTTTTACGCAATTTCAAATGAGCAAAATATAAAATTAAAACATACATAGTACCTAGATTTTATTAAGCATCATTATCCAGTAAAAATTTTTTGAAATTTTTTTAAAAAATGTAGTGTTACAATTGATGTGAAACAAAAATAATAGAAAAAAAGTGATTCAAGTAGTATAATTGAATTGTTC
>CALXRZ010000022.1 GCA_944391015.1 uncultured Clostridia bacterium
TCTCACAATTAATTTCAAAAAGCTGTGGCTTAGCAAATTCAGAGCCTCTGTCAGTAAGAAGTAAGCCAAACAATTTAAAGAGCTATGCAAGCAAAGAATCTAACAGAGGAGGCAACAAGAAAAGAGCAGGAATCATTGAATAGTTTATTAGACGAATATGATGACATAATAGGTGGAGGAGGAAGTACACCAGAAGAGCCAGATGATGAAATAAAAGGGACAATAACATTTGATGACTATGAATGGCAAGGAGATGGAACAGCAAGTGTAGTAGTAAGAACAGAGGAAACAGAATATACATTACAGTATCAAATAGTGGGAGCAGAAGAAACAATAGAAGAAAATGAATGGATAGATGTAAAAAGTGGAGAGACAATAACAGGATTAAAGTATGGAGATACGGTATATGCAAGGTTAACAGATGGAACAAATGAAAGTAAGGAATATGCAAATGTAGCAATAGAAGATAATATAGCACCACAAGGCACAACAATAAGCTTAAGTGGAACAAGTACAGATACAGAGAGTAGTATAACGGCAACAGTAACTTTAAAAGATAATGAAAGTGGAGTAAATATAGCAGGAAGTAAATGGGTAATAAACACGTCAAGTGGAAACATAGGAACAGAAGAAGCAAGTTACACAAATAATTTTACAAAAAACCCAGAACAAATAGAGATAAAAAATACTACAGCAGGAACATATTATTTACACGTACTAACAAAAGACATAGCAGGAAATAAATCAGAAACAGTATCGCAAGCAATAACAATAGAAGAAAAAAAGAGTGAAATAGAAGAAGCAATAAAAGATGGAGATGTGTTTGAAGAAAAAACAGAAATAACAGATGGGCAAGGAAATAAAGTAACAATTCCAGAGGGCTTTAAAGTTGCAGAAGACAGTGGAAAAACAGTGCAACAAGGAATAGTAATAGAAGATGTATCAGCATCAACTGATAAAAATGTACAGGGAAGCCAATTTGTATGGATACCAGTTGGACAATTTAAGAAAGATGATAGCACGATGAGTAATGAAATTGTACTAGGTAGATATACATTTAACACATCAAATGGTACACCGATATTGCAACAAGCGGCATATACAAATTCCAATCCAGAAAATTATAAAAAAAGTGTAACAATAGAAGATAACTATATTGAATTAGCAACTTATAGAGCCGGCGTTGCAAATTCTAATAGTGGGACAAATGCTACTGCATATAATTTATCTGCCTGGATAGAAAGTGTAAAAGAAAATGGAGGGGATTATATAGGAAGATACGAAGCAAGTTATGCAAGTGGAAGTAGTTATCAGATAGGAGGAAATGGATATAAAGCAGCTTCGAAAGTATCAACAAGTTATTCAGTATCAATTTATACTGCTTTTAGAAATGCGTATCATTCAAGTAAAGAACGTGATATAGGGTCTTTTAGAATTACATTATATTTTGATTGATAGTAAAAATAAGAATTAGAGCAAAGGTAAGTGCACAGACAAAAGGCGGTATGATGGTATAAAAGTCATATCGCTCTTTTGCATTTACAATGGCAACATCTAGTAACCAAAAATGTAATTTCCTTAAAAATAATCCTTGAAAAGAAGTCTAGCATATAGTACAATAGGAATGTAAAAGACAAGTAAAAAATACTACATAGAAAGCATAAAAATTAAACCACAAAAATGAAAGAGGTGTATGCAAGTGGAATTTAACGGGATAGGAATAGGAACAAGTGACTTTAAGAAGTTAAGAATAAAGCAAGATTATTATATAGATAAAAGTATGTATATAAAAGACATAATAGATAATAGAAGCGAAGTAGTTCTAGTAACACGACCACGAAGATTTGGAAAGACATTAAATATGAGTATGCTAAAATATTTTTTTGATTGTGATGTAAAAGATGCAAAAGAACTATTTAAAGGCTTAAAAATAATGGAACAAGGCGAAAAATACACATCAAAATTAGGAGCATACCCTTGTATATATTTAACAATGAAAGACTTAAATGTAAGAACTTATGAGTATATGATAATGCAATTAAGAACAGCAATGATGGAAATATACTTTGAAAAAAAATATTTACTAGAAAAAGAAATGTCAGATGGAGAAAAAGAAACATACAACAGAATGCTTGGAGCAAAAGCAAATGAAATGGAAATTTTAAATAGTGTTAAATTGTTATCAAAGTTATTATGTAATTATTATAACAAGCCAGTAATGCTATTTATAGATGAATATGATGTACCAATTCAAACAGCATACGTGGAAAACTATTATGAACAAGCTATAAAATTCTTAAAAGCATTTTATGGAAATACGTTTAAAGACAATCCATATATAGAAAAAACAATATTAACAGGAGTAAGCAGAGTAGCTAAAGAAAGTATATTTAGCGGAGCAAATAACTTCGATGTATATACAGTGTTAAATGACGAATTTGCAGACGACTTTGGAATAACAAGTGAAGAAATAGATAAGGTGTTAAAAGATTTTAACGTAGAAGAAGAAAAAAATGAAATACAAAGATGGTATGATGGATATAGAATAGGAAATGTAGAGGGAATATATAACCCTTGGAGTTTATTAAATTATCTAGCCAAAAAAGAATTAAAGCCATATTGGGTAAATACAAGTTCAAATGATTTAATAAAAATGACTATAAAAAATTCAGTGACAGCAAAAGAAAAAATGGAGAGATTACTAAAAGATGAAGAAGTAGAAGTACCAATAAACTTAGAAACAGTGATAGACGGAATAGAAGAGAATGAAGATAATATATGGGGACTAATGCTAGGAACAGGATATTTAAAAGTAGTAGAAGTAGTGGACTTAGCAGAGGGAATATATAAAGTAAAGTTACCAAATTATGAAATAAAGCTATTATTTCAAGATATAGTAAGAAATTGGTTTAAGGATAAGGTACAAGGAAATGACTTAAGGAGCATATTAAAGGATTTAGTAGAACTAAACTTAGAAGAATTTGAAATGAAATTTACAGTACTAGTGAGAGAAATGTTTAGTTATATGGATGTGGGAGAAAATACAGCAGAAAATTTTTACCACGCATTTGTACTAGGAATGTTAGTAGGCTTAAAAGACACATACTATGTAAATTCAAACAGAGAATCAGGTTTTGGCAGGTATGACATAATGCTAGAACCACACGACAAGAGTAAAAACAGCTTTATAATGGAATTTAAAGCTGTAAATGGATTACGAGAAAATACAATAGAAGAAGCAATAGAAAATGCCAAAAAGCAAATAGAGGAGAAAGGATACGAAAGTAACTTACAAGAAAGAGGCTATACCAACATAACAAAGATGGTATTTGCATTTAAAGGAAAAGAATGTAAAATGGAAGTAGTAAAATAGAGAAAATAAAAATAGCAAAAAGGTGGTGCTATGAATTAGGCATCATCTTTTTCAATTGACGTGGATATTTATTTGAATAAAATAATCACATTATACTTGACAAACGTCATAAAAAACTGTATAATTTAATTCGTGTTACAAAAAAGCATACAATAAAAATGGCGAGATAGCTCAGTTGGCTAGAGCAACTGGTTCATACCCAGTGGGTCGAGAGTTCGAATCTCCCTCTCGCTACCAAAACGTATAAAATAGCATATTTCATTTTATTTGATATATGCTATTTTATTGATTTATCACATATTTAATACTTTAAGGAGAAAAAGCATTTCAATTTTCTAACTAAAAAATTATTCTCTTGCTCCTCTCGAATTTTCGCTTCTGCCAGAAGTACCACACAACTTATCATACTCCTTACACTTTATCTTATATTCTATTTGCTGTGTCAAATATTTGTAGTACATATATGCTTGCTCATACTGCATTATAGGATTAAACATTGGGTTATCACCCAAACCGCCATCAAAGTTATTGTCATAGTTATATGGAGGCATACCGTAAAAATTATTCATATTTTCTCTATCCATAAAAAATATCACTCCTTTCTTTGCTCTAAAAGCACACATAATTATGAAAGCAATCTATCGATTCCTTATAAAATATATTCAGCTAGAATTCTTTTATGTGTTTATAAATGTTATTAAATACTTTAAAAATACAAATTACTAAAGCAATAGCAATAACAAATATACCAAAATTATAGAAAAATGAGTAAAAAGCACTATTAAAATTATTTGATGCATTTAACAAAGAACTAGTTTGAACAACATCTAAATTTAAAAATGGCAAAAACCTTAAAGCTAGAAAAGTATATATACCCGCTACAATTCCTTGCAAGAACTTTCCAACCAAATATTTTTTCATAGATAAATCTGTTTTAGATACAATACTATAAACCTGAAGCAATACAGAAAAGCCACCAAAACCAAGTAAAAAAGCGCTTAAAACTATATTTTGAGAAATGAGCTTTGATGGTATATTTGCAACCAAATTAACTCCATTCGTTAATTCTAATATGCCAGAAAGCAATGGCTTTGCAAACTCTAAATCAATATTTAATAAATTTAGAATTGGGTATAAAAAAGTACTTAGTTTATCTAAAACACTAGTTTGATTTAGAATTGCAATAATTACTGAAAATATAACTACAAAACCACCTATCATAAAAATAGTGGAAATACTATTGTTTATACTAGTTGTTAAAACTGCTCCAAGATTTTTTAAAGTAATATCTTGACTAGATTCAGAACTATTGTATTTACTTTTTAACTTGCTAGAATGGCTGAAATTCTTTTTTGTATCATAAGAATTCTCAATTTCACTTTTTTTAGAAAATTTTGCTAAAAGTATTCCAACTGTTATGCAGGACAAAATGTGAGTAACAAGAAGCAACAGCCCAGTCTTGGTATCGCCAAACAAAGCAATGCCTACACTGCTTAAAATAAAAAGTGGTCCAGAATTATTAGTAAAAGCAAGTAATCTTTCTCCCTCGTCTTTTGTAACTAATCCTTTTTCTCTAAAATCTGCTACTATTTTAGCACCAACGGGATACCCACTAATAAGTCCCATAACAAAAGCAAACCCACCAACTCCAGGAACATTAAAAATAGGCCTCATACATTTGTCTAATAATTTGCCAATAGCGCTAACAACTTTAGTGTGTGAAAGCAAATTAGTAATTACAAAAAAAGGAAAAAGAGAAGGAACGACGCAAGTTGCCCATAATTTTAGTCCGTTTTTTGTAGCTACGAGATTAGAGTTTGAGAATAGAACTAAACAAATAGTAAATAGTATTAAAATAAAAGGCAAGATATTTCGTTTTAAGGAAAGAAAAATAAATTTCATACTATCACCTATTAAAATGTATGCAGGCGAAAATTAGTTATGAAGCTTTTTATTAGCATAGCCTAACAAAAAATGCGCATAATAATACAAATATTTTATTCGAAAGGAATTGATAATATTGAAAAACTTTATTCCTGATGCAATATATTATGAGGAAAAGGCAACAGAATATGAACTTGGTAAAGAATTGCTTGAAAAATATAAGGACGTGCCTCAGTTTGTAATAGAAAACCATAACAATATAGAAGAAATGCGAAAAAAAGAAAACAAAGAATTTCCAAAAATGAAAAGAAATTTAATAATAGGAATACGAAAAACACACAAATTTGTGCCAAACAATAAAATCTCAAATTATTTAGTGCCATATACTTCCTCTGGTTGTATTGCTATGTGCCTATACTGTTATTTGGTCTGCAATTACAATAAGTGTGCATATCTTCGAATTTTTGTTAATAGGGAAGAAATGCTAAACAAAATTATAAAAGTTGCAAATGAGAGCGAAGAAGAGTTGGTTTTCGAAATAGGGAGCAATAGTGATTTAATACTTGAGAATAGTATTACTAATAATCTAAGATGGACAATAGAAAATTTTAGAAAAGCAGAAAAGGGCTATATAACATTTCCTACTAAATTCGATATGGTAGAAGATATACTTGATGTAGAAGGCAAAGAAAGAGTAATTATAAGAATGAGTGTTAATCCTAAAGAAATTATTCAAAAAGTTGAAATGGGAACCTCTAGCTTAGAAAATAGAGTAATGGCAATAAACAAATTAGCAGATGCTGGGTATAAAGTAGGTTTACTAATAGCACCAGTTATATTTGTAGATAATTGGAAAGAATTATATAAAAAATTGGTAATGTATTTAAAAGAAAATTTAAGTGATAAAGTAAAACAAAGCACATTTTTTGAAGTGATTTTTATGACATACAGCTATGTTCATAGAAAAATAAATGAAGAAGCATTTCCTAGTGCAATCGATTTGTATAGTAAAGATTTGATGACAGGAAGAGGAAAGGGAAAATATACGTACAAGCAAGAGCAAAGAAAATTAGGAGAGCAATATATAGGGGAGTTACTAAAAGAGTATTTTCCAGAAAATAAAATTGTGTATTTTAGTTAAAAAATTAAAAATAATGATTGAATTATAAAAACTTGTGGTATAATTTTTAAGGAAGAATAAATTGTAAGTTTTAATAGATTAAATAGACGAAATAAAAAAATTCTATTAAAAGGAGAGGTCTATATGTACGAAAGAGAGTGCACAAGTAGTGTAGAAGAGTTTTTAAAAGAAAAGAATTTTAAGAGAAGAGGACTAAGTTCATCAGATGTAAAAAATAATTTAAGTAAATATGGCAAAAATGTAATGAAACAAAAAAAGCCGAAGCAATGGTATAATTATTTATTTGAAAGCTTATTTAGCACATTTAACTTAATTTTATTAGGAATAGTTTTTGTATTGTTTTACACAGATGTGATTTTAACTACTCCACCAAGTTATGCAAATATTATAGTAATTTTAGTTTTAATTTTAGCAAGTACACTATTGGAATTTTTTGAAGTGTATAGGTCTAATAAAGCAGCAGAAAAATTAAAAAATTTGGTATCGGTTAAAACCACAGTGTTGCGAAATGGAAAAGTTACAAAAATACCATCAGAAAATATTACAGTTGGGGATGTAATTGTTTTATCTGCAGGAGACTTAATACCAGCAGATTTAAGGATAATTGAATCAAAGGACTTATATGTTGTTCAATCGTCTCTAACAGGAGAAAGCGATTCTGTAAAAAAGGTTGCAGAATCGGAGCAAAATGGAAAGATAGAGGATATAACTGATTTAGACACAATTTGCTTTATGGGAACTAATGTTATGAGTGGGTCTGCTAGAGGTGTGGTTATAAACATAGGAGATAGTACTTATTTCGGAAAGGTCGCAGACAATATAACAGATGAAAAGCCAAAAACAGCTTTTCAAAAAGGTATAGAAAGTGTAAGCAAATTGCTTATTAAATTTATGTTAGTGCTTATACCAATAACATTTATAGTAAATGCAGCAAAGCACGGCACAATCACTGCATTTACCTTTGCCGTTGCAATTGCAATAGGTATAACGCCACTACTTTTGCCGGTAATACTATCATCAAGCTTGGCAAAAGGTGCAACCAGAATGTCTAAAAAGAAGACAATTGTAAAAAGGCTAGATAGTATTCAAAGTTTTGGTGCGATGAATATATTATGTACAGATAAAACAGGAACCTTAACCGAAGACAAAATTGTATTAGAAAAATATTTAGACATAAAGGGAGAAGAAGACAAAAGAGTACTAAAACAAGCTTTTTTAAATGCATATTTTCAAACAGGTTTAAAAGGAAATATAGACGAAGCAGTTATAGCTAGAACTGCTAAAACGGAATTAAAAGGCATAGAAGAAAAATATGAAAAAATAGATGAAATACCATTTGATTTTTCAAGAAGAAGGTTATCTGTAATAGTGTCAGATGGTAAAGAAAAACAACTAATAACTAAAGGGGCAGTTGAAGAAATTTTAAGTATATGCACTAAAGTAGATTACAAAGGAGAAGTTTCCGAAATTACAAGAGAGATAAAGCAAAACATTTTGAGCATAACAAAAGAACTTAACAAGCAAGGTTTAAGAGTAATAGCTGTTGCTCAGAAAAATGATATAGAAGATGTAAAAAGTTTTTCTGTTAAAGACGAGTCAAAAATGGTTTTGATAGGCTTTATAGGCTTCTTAGACCCACCAAAGGAAAGTGCAAAAAATGAAATTGCAAGACTAAATAGAGATGGAATTAGGGTTATAGTTCTTACAGGAGATAACGAATATGTAACCAAAGCAATATGTGATAAAGTGGGAATAAATACTGATAAAATAGTATTAGGAAGCAAAATTGATAAACTATCAGATACTGCATTAAGGAGACTACTAAAAAAGACGAATGTATATGCTAAATTATCACCTATACAAAAAGCAAGAATAGTAAGAATTTTAAAAGAAGCAGGAAATGTTGTAGGCTATATGGGTGATGGTATAAATGATGCACCATCAATGCATAATGCAGAAGTAGGAATATCTGTGGATACAGCAGTAGACATTACAAAGGAAACTGCAGATATAATATTGCTAGAAAAAGACTTAGGAGTGCTTACAGATGGCGTAATTGAAGGAAGAAAGACATTTGGAAATCTACAAAAGTATATAAAAATGGCTGTAAGCTTTAACTTCGGGGAGGTGTTATCGGTTCTAATAGCAAGCATATTACTACCATTTTTCCCAATAACACCTATACAATTGTTAGTCCAAAGTTTAATATACGATTTAGGACAACTATCAATACCTTATGATAATGTGGACAAAGAATATTTAGACAAACCACGTGTATGGAATATGAAAAGCCTAAAACGATTTATGTTATGGATGGGACCAGCAAGTTCTGTATTTGACTTAATGGTATTCTCAATATTATGGTTTGGTTTTGGCTTAAGACTTCCAGATGCAGCACTATTTCAATCAATATGGTTCTCGTATGGAGTTGTGTCAAACCTAATAGGGTTACACGTAATAAGAACAGCAAAAACACCATTTATAGAAAGCCACAGTTCAAAAGCTGTATATGCTACATCAATTGGCTTAAGTATAGTTGCAATTTTAATACCATTTACTTTTATAGGAAAGTATATAGGACTAGTTCCAATACCACTAAAATATTTTTCAGTAATACTATTAGTCCCAGTACTATACTGTTTCTTAGCAACCATTGTAAAAAGACAATATATTAAAAAATACAAAGAATGGCTATAATTTTATAAAATTATTTTGGAAAAAACTGATAATCAATAATAATGTGTATAATGCCCACCAATCGGTAGTATGTATGTACAGCACCTTGGTGGGTGTATTATTGGCTTAGCACCATATACTGGTTTATGTTATATTTTTGATTTGAAAGCCAGCTAGTATGTATGTTTAGAAAATTTTTGTTGGAGCGCGTAGCGACCAAACGAGCATTGAAAATGCGAGTGCGATTGGAGAAACCTAGCACATAATGCGCGTATTTCAATATACATATTATTTAGCTGATGACTAATACAATGAATTTTTTTCATATTTATTTTGTGCTTAGATGGTTTCGACAACAAGCGACAAAAAAATTTGAGAAACATACATACTAGCTGGCTTTCATAAAAAACAATATATAGTAACTTTCTGGTGTGCATATTTGTTTTAACTAATTGACATATTGGCTCAAATTAAATATAATAAATGCTAGCAAAGTTGGAACATATGGTAAAAAAATAAATTATGTAATATGGAGGATAAAAATGCCTAGAAACAGAAGAAACACAAGAAGAATAAACTCAATAAGAGATGTGCTAAATATGAAAACATTCCTTATAATAGTAGGAATCTTGTTAGCAATAATAGTAGCGTGTATAGGAATAAATGAATATAAAAGGTATCAAGATGTAAAATTACTAGCTAAGCAAAGAGAAGAGCTAGATAAGCAATCGCAAGAGTTATTTTCACAAATGAGTACTAGCATATCTGAAACCAACCAAAGCATATCCGAATCAGATAGCATAATAAAAATGTCTGCAGTAGGCGACATTTTGTGCAGTGATGCAATGTTACAAGATGCATACGATGAAACAAGTAAAACATATGACTTCACATATATGTTTAACAATGTCTCTGGCTTTATAGATGATGCCGACATAATAATGGGAACAATGGAAACAGGCATAATGAAAGGGGCATATAATGATAAAAATGCACCTTTAGAATTTGTTCGTGCAGTAAAAAAATCGGGAGTAAATTTAGTTACCATATCACATAATCATAGCTTAGACAACGGAGTGAGCGGATTACAAGAAACAAAAGAAAACTTAAAAAGCATTGGCTTTGATGTAGTAGGAGACAAATTAGAAAATGCAAATGCTGTGTGCATAAAAGAAGTAAAAAATACAAAAATAGCATTTTTAACATATACGTGTCTTATTGATAACGAAGCAGAAAAAACAGAAGAAGAACTAAAATGTGTAAATACATATAGTGAAGAACAAGTAAAATCTGATATAGAGTATGCAAAAGAAAATGGAGCAGAATATATATGCGTTATGATACACTGGGGAGATGCAATATCAAATACAGTATCAAAAGAACAAAAAAGCATAGCAGACTTTTTAGTAGAAAGTGGAGTAAACCTAATAATAGGAGCACATCCATCAGTAGTACAACCAATGGAAGTAAGGCAAAACTCTAATGGGGATAATGTATTTATAGCATATTCAATTGGAACTTACGTATCAACATTATCAGCAGAAGAAGCTAGAACCGAATTAGTTTTAAACATAGAACTACGAAAAAGTGGAAAAGATGGAAAAGTGTACTTAAACAAAGTAGATTATACACCAATATATATGCTAGATAGTGGAGAAAATGCACAAGATACACAAAATAGATTTAAACTAATAGATATGAAAAGCGTAGCAACATCATATGCAGATGGAAACACAGAAATAGTTACAAGAGAAACATATGACAAATTAGTATCAGGATTAAATAGATTAAATGACATTTTGGCACCTTAGGGAACCCGTCCCAAAAAGTGCCAAATGGCACTTTTGTGACAGGCACCAAAGTGCCAAAAGGAGAAATATATGAAAATAGGATTTGTATCATTAGGATGTAGTAAAAATTTAGTAGACACAGAAAAAACTATAGGAATTTTTAAGGCAAATAATTATGAAATTGTTAATTCACCAGATAACGCAGATGTTATAGTTATAAACACCTGTGGCTTTATTGAGTCTGCCAAGGAAGAGGCTATAAACACAATTCTTGAAATGGCAGAGTATAAAAAGAAAAAGTGCAAGTATTTAATTGTTATGGGATGTTTGGTAGAAAGATACAAAGAAGAGCTAGAAAAAGCAATTCCAGAGGTTGATTTATTTATTAAATACAGTGAGTATAATATGCTTTGGAGAAAAATACAGGAGTTATTGCAAAGAGATGTAACAGCTAACGAAAATGCTAAAGCCAATAATGGCAAAGTTGCCAAGGCAAACAATGAAGCAACAAACCAAAACGATAGATTAAATCAGAAAGAAAGTAAAGAAAACAACAATCAACATAGCATTTCAAATTGTAATTTAGACAAATATGATGACTTTAATACAGTTACAGAAAGAGTTGTTTCAACAGGAGAAAATTATGCTTATCTAAAAATTGCAGATGGCTGTAGCAATAGGTGCACTTATTGTGCAATACCATACATTAGAGGACCACAAATAAGCAGAAAAATGGAAGACATTATAGAAGAAGCTAAAAAGCTTGCAACAGATGGATATAAAGAGCTAATTTTAATTGCGCAAGATACAACAAAGTATGGAGTAGATATTTATGGCGAACCAAAGTTAGTAGAACTTTTAGAAGAAATTAGCAAAATCGACCAAATAAAATGGATTAGGTTTTTGTATGCATATCCAGAAACAATTACACCGGCCCTAATAAAACTAGTAAAGGAAAACGACAAAATTTGCAAATATTTTGATATACCAATACAACACATATCAGACACAGTTTTAAAAAGAATGAATAGACAAAGTAATGGCAAGACCATACGAAATCTTATACAAACTCTAAGAAAGGAAATACCAGACGTAGTTATAAGAACTACTGTAATGGTAGGCTTTCCGGGAGAAACAAAAGAAGATTTTGAAGAATTGTATAATTTCCTAAAAGAGGCAAAGTTCGACAAACTAGGTTGTTTTGCATATTCAAAAGAGGACGGGACACCAGCCGCCAGAATAAAAGAGCAAATTCATCCAATGACTAAAAAGAGTAGGTATAACAAAATTATGGCATTGCAACAAGAAATATCAAAAGAAAACTTAGAAAAGCAAATAGGAAAAGAAGTTGAAATTTTGATAGAAGGAAAATCTTTTGATGGAAGAACTTATGTAGGAAGAACGTATATGGATGTACCCGATATAGACGGAATTGCTTACTTAAATACGAACAAAAACCTACAAAGTGGCGATTTTATTAAGGCAAAAATAATAGATGTAAGCAATTACGATTTAATTTGTAAAGATTCGTAATAATTTTAATAAATAGTAATAATAGACGATACAATTTTTTTCGACCGATTGGTTAGATAAGATGAAATAATATGAAATATATGATATAATATTGCACGGGAAAAATCATATAGAAAGGATTACTTAATGAATTCAATAAAAATATTGGCAACCGGTATGTATTTACCCAAAGAAAAAATAGATAATAAATATTTTAATGATAAATTTAACTTAGAAGATAATTGGATATATCAAAGAACAGGGATAAAAACTAGATACTGGTCAGAAAACGAAAAAATCAAAGACTTAGCTATAAAAGCAGTAGAAGATTTAATAGATAAAAATAATGTTGATTTAGCAAAAATAGGACTAATAGTAGTTGCATCTACAAATTTTGAAGATACAATGCCAGGTGTGTCTTTCGAAATTCAAAAAAAGTTTAATATAGAAAAATGTATTTGTATGGATATTTTGGCAGGATGCAGTGGATATATTAACAGCATAGACATAGCTAGAAAGTATATAGAACTTAATGAAATTGAAAACGCTTTAGTAATTGGCGTAGAAAAGCTATCTAAATACATAAATAAAGATGATATAAATACAGCTATACTACTTGGAGATGGAGCAGGAGCAACATTACTTGGAAAAGCAGTTGGTAAAAAATATGCTCAAAACATAGAAAGTATAGGGCAAGATGGCGACATATTAACTAGTAAAGAAAATGCTAAAATATATATGGATGGCAAAAAAATATACAAATTTGGTACTGCACGTGTTGCACAAAATGTAAATGCACTTTTACAAAAAGAAAAATTGAATATATCAGAAATAAAATACATAGTGCCACATCAATCAAACTTAAGAATATTAACAAGTATGGCAGAAAAAATAGGCGCAAACAAAGAGCAAATGTATATAAATATATCAAATATAGGAAATACATTTAATGCAAGTATTCCAATAGCATTAAATGAAATAGTAAGAAATAACTTATTGAAAGAAAATGACAAAATTATATTAGTTGGTTATGGAGGAGGCCTAAACTTAGGAAGCATTTTAGTTGAGATTTAAAAGTATAAAAGACAAGTACTTCTCTAAAGTAACAAAGCTGGAACTAATTAAAACTATAAGTAAAGGTAGAAAATTTTCTAAAGCAAGGACTAATAATATAAAGAAGAATATAAGAAAAGTTGGAGGTTAATTCTATGAAAATAGGATATATTTTTCCTGGGCAAGGAACACAAACAGTTGGTATGGGAAAAGACATATATGACAAATATGAAGAAGCAAGAAATGTGTATAAAATAATAGATAAATCACTAAATGAAAATATTGAAGAGCTTACTTATAAAAAGACACAAGAAGAGCTTAACAAAACAGAAAATACACAAATTACAATTTATGCAATGAGTATGGCTATATTAGAAATATTAAAAAATAAAGGAATAAAGCCAGAAGTGTCAGCAGGGCTAAGCCTTGGAGAATATAGTGCATTAACAACAGCAGGAGTAATCAGCATAGAAGATGGTGCAAAAATAGTAAGAACTAGAGGAAAGTTAATGCAAAACCTTGCTCCAGAAGGAAATTGGGCAATGGCAGCAATAATTGGGTTAGAAGATGAAAAAGTAGAAGAGGTATGTGCGAAAGTAAATAATGGCTTTGTAAAAGCAGTAAACTATAATTGCCCTGGTCAAGTAGTAGTATCTGGCGAAAAAGAAGCAGTATTACAAGCAATGGAATATGCCAAAGAACTAGGTGCAAGAAAAGCAATAGAACTAAAGACAAGTGGACCATTCCATACAGAAAAGTTAAAAAATGCTTCAATAGAGCTAAAAAAAGAATTAGAAAAAATAGACTTTAAAGAGTTTGAAATACCAGTTATAAAAAACCTAAATGGAAATGCCTATACAAAGGAAGACAATATGGTAGAAATTTTGTCAAATCACGTAATAAGCCCAGTAAAATTTGGCAAATCTATTGAAACAATGATAAATATGGGAGTAGATACATTTGTTGAAATTGGACCAGGAAAGACCTTATCTGGCTTTGTAAAAAAAGTAAGCAAACACTTAGAAAAGGAAGTAACTGTACTTAATATAGAAAATGTAGAAACATTGGAAAATGCATTAGAACTATTAAGTAAATAGATATGTAATAAATTTTTACGGCATTGAAAATCAATATAGAATTAAACAAATGAATTTAAATAAAAAGTAGTCGCTAACAGAAATAGCAAAAATACAATTACAAACCAAAACATTAGCAATTAAAAAATAGAAAGGATGAATAAAATGAGTGAAAGAAAAGTAGCATTAGTAACAGGTGCAACAAGAGGAATTGGAAAGGAAATAGCATTAGAGCTTGCTAAAAACGGCTTTGACATAGCAGTAAATTATAGAGGAACACAAGATGAAAATCTAAAAAAAGAAATAGAGTCAAACAACGTTAGATGCGAATTTGTAGAAGCAGATGTTTCAAATTTTGAACAATGTGAAAATATGATAAAGGAAGCCATTGAAAAATATGGAAGAATAGACGTATTAGTAAATAATGCAGGTATAACAAAAGATGGACTAATAATGAGAATGAAAAAAGAAGATTTTGAAGCAGTAATAGATGTAAATTTAGTAGGAACATTTAATGTAACTAGAAATGTAATTCCATATATGATAAAACAAAAATCAGGAAGAATAATAAATGTTTCTTCAGTAGTTGGTGTTGCAGGAAATGCAGGACAAACAAATTATTCTGCATCAAAAGCAGGAGTAATTGGCTTTACAAAAAGTTTAGCTAAAGAAGTAGCAAGCAGAAATATTTTAGTAAATGCAATAGCACCAGGTTTTATAGACACCGATATGACAAAAGTACTATCTGATACTGTAAAAGAAGGAATAAATGCACAAATACCACTAAAAAGAATGGGAACTCCAAAAGAAGTTGCAAAAGTTGTAAAATTTTTAGCTTCAGAGGATAGTTCTTATGTTACAGGTCAAGTTATCAATATTGATGGTGGAATGGTAATGTAAATTCGAAAGATAATTGCTTTTGGCGTTGTTGCATTTCGTTTTAAATTTAATCAACGTACAAAAAAGTACGCCTCATAAATTTAAAACTTATGCGCCTAGCCAAAAACAATTCTTTTTCGAATTAAAGATAGAAAATAAATTTTGCCTAGTAATACTCGTTTCTTTAATTTTGAAGTGAGTAGTAGTTAATAATTAAGAAAGGAATTTAAAGATGGGAAGAAGAGTAGTTATAACAGGTCTTGGAGCTATAACTCCAATAGGAAATAATGTACAAGATTTTTGGAAAGGAATAAAAGAAGGAAAATGTGGAATAGATGAAATAACACATTTTGATGCTTCAGAATATAAAGTAAAATTAGCAGCTGAAGTAAAAGGGTACAATCCAGAGGACTATTTTGATAGAAAAGCAGCAAAAAGGTTAGATACATTTTCTCAATTTGCAATAATTGCAGCAAAAGAAGCTTGGAATGATAGCAAATTAGATAAAGAAACAGAAAATATGGAACGAGTTGGAGTAATACTAGGCTCTGGAATTGGTGGATTAGAAACAATGGAAAGAGAAATGGCAGCTATTCACGAAAAAGGACCAGACAGAGTTAGTCCTATGTTTATTCCAATGAATATATCAAATATGGCAGCAGGAAATGTTGCAATAGAGCTAGGTGCAAAAGGAGAATCTATTGCTATGGTAACAGCCTGCGCATCTGGAACTCATTGTGTTGGTGAAAGTTTTAGAATGATAAAAAATGGGTATCAAGATGTAGTTATAGCTGGTGGAACAGAAGCAACTATAACACCAATCGGAATTGCAGGTTTCACAAACATAAAAGCTCTTTCACAAGCTACAGATAAAAATAGAGCAAGCATCCCATTTGATAAAGAAAGAAATGGATTTGTAATGGGAGAAGGTGCAGGAATTGTAATACTAGAAGAATTAGAACACGCACTAAAAAGAAATGCTAAAATATATGCCGAAGTAGTTGGATATGGAGCTACATCAGATGCATACCATATAACTTCGCCAGCACCTGGTGGAGAAGGTGGAGCAAGAGCTATGAAAATAGCTATGGAAGAAGCAAATGTTAAACCAGAAGAAATCACATATATAAATGCACACGGAACATCAACACACTTAAATGATTCTTGCGAAACATCAGCAATAAAAACAGCATTAGGAGAAGCAAGTAAAACAGTAATGGTAAGCTCAACAAAAGGACATACAGGGCACTTATTAGGCGCAGCTGGTGGAGTTGAAGCTGTAGTTTGCGCAAAATCAGTTGAAGAAGGTTTTGTACCAGCAACTATAAACTACAAAGTTCCAGACGAAGAGTGCGACTTAGACGTAGTTCCAAACGAAGGAAGAAAAGTAGAAGTAAAATATGCAATGTCAAACTCATTAGGATTTGGTGGACACAATGCAAGCATATTACTTAAAAAATATGAAAACTAAGTACAATTATTTTGAAGCCATAACATATGAAAAAATGAAATAAAAGGAATTTATAGTTAGGAGTAGAAAAAATATGAATTACGATGATATTAAAAAATTGATTGACGATATGGGAAATTCAAAAATAGACGAGCTAAACATAGAGTTTCCAGATGGAATAAAAATAAGTATGAAAAAGGATAAAGCACCAGTAGTGCCACCAATTCCACAAGAAACCGTTCAATATATATCTGTACCTGAAAGAAAAGTGGAAAAAGCTGAACCAGTAGAAAATAAAGAAGAAAAACAAGAAGATTATAAAATAGTAAAGTCACCAATGGTTGGTACATTTTATTCAAAATCTTCACCAGATGCAAAACCTTACGTACAAGTTGGTAGCAAAGTAAAAAAAGGAGATATACTTTGCATAGTAGAAGCAATGAAGCTAATGAATGAAATCGAATCTGAATTCGATGGAGAAATAGTAGAGGTTTGCGTTAATGATGGGGATATGGTGGATTATGGTAAGCCATTATTCAAAATTAAATAAAACGAATGAAAGGATTAAGAATTATGTTAGATATAAATGAAATAATGAAAATAATTCCACAAAGACCACCATTTTTAATGATTGATAGAGTGGAAGAATATGTACCAGGTGAAAGTTGTGTAGCATACAAAAATGTATGTATAAATGAACCACATTTTCAAGGACATTTTCCAGGGCAACCTATTATGCCAGGGGTACTAATAGTAGAGGCATTGGCTCAAACAGGAGCTGTTGCAATATTATCTATGGAAGAAAATAAAGGAAAAAATGCTTTATTTGGAGGAATAGATAAATTGCGCTTCAAAAAACAAGTTATTCCAGGAGATGTATTAAAACTAGAAGTAAAAATTATAAAACAAAAAGGCCCTATAGGAGTAGGAGAAGCAATAGCAACAGTTGACGGAAAAGTTGCCGCTAAAGGAGAATTAACTTTTGCAATCGTTTAGATATGTAAAAAAATAGGTAAGAGATTTTTATATAAAATTCTTAGTATATAATGCATAAGAAAATATCTAAAAAAGCCTTATATAAACATTGCAAAAAAAGCCTGGGAGCACATTAGTGCTCCCAAGCTATCAACAATTTACCTGGTTTTTCCTGTTACCGTACACGCCAAGCGTGGAAATTTGAAGCGTCCAAATGGCCTTTGGGAATATGATATCCAATTTGAGCCATTGTGTGCCTCAAAATTCGGTGGCTATAATGGTATAACAACGAAATTTCAACATAGTTGGAAAAGTCGTTATCCATCATTGCAAACTCTCTGCAGAGTTCTTTGATGAGGGCAAGCCTCTTAGGATTGTTCGGAGAAGTCTCATACAAGAAACCTAACCGATAAAAAACTGAGATGTCAGAAAAATATCTGTGCATCTTGCCATTGGCTTTGGCATCCTCTATGCCTACGGCGAAGAACTGATAACTAGGGCTAATTTTGTTGATCATTATACACACTCCTTTCAGTGTTATAACGTATATTTTATCACAAAGAATCTATAAATACAAGGAGAATATTATGTTAAAAAAAGTTTTAATTGCAAACAGAGGAGAAATTGCTGTAAGAATTATAAGAGCCTGTAAAGAAATGAACATAAAAACAGTTGCAATATATTCAGAAGCAGACAAAGATGCGCTTCACACTAAACTTGCAGATGAAGCAGTATGTGTAGGACCTGCTCAATCAAGCAAAAGTTACTTAAATATACAAAATATATTAGAAGCTGCTTGTAGGACAAATTGCGACAGTGTGCACCCAGGTTTCGGCTTTTTATCTGAAAATGCAAGTTTTGCAAAAATGTGTGAAGAAAGCAATTTAAAATTTATAGGACCATCATACAAAGTAATAGACTTGATGGGAAATAAATCACATAGTAAAGAATTGATGAAAAATGCAAAAGTTCCAGTAGTTCCAGGTTCAGAAGGATGCATAGAAAATGTTAAAGATGCTATAAAATGTGCAAATGAAATAGGGTATCCAGTTCTACTTAAAGCATCAGCTGGTGGTGGAGGAAAAGGTATTAGAAAAGTAGAGTTTGAATCAGAAATGGAAAATGCCTTTAACTTAGTAAAACAAGAAGCAAAAGTATCATTTAATGATGATGCCATATATATGGAAAAATTTATAGTAAACCCTAGACACGTTGAAATGCAAGTACTAGCAGATGAACAAGGCAACGTAGTACATCTAGGAGAAAGAGATTGTTCCGTACAAAGAAGAAATCAAAAAGTTTTGGAAGAAAGCCCATCAATGATACTAACAGAAGAGCTAAGAGCTAAAATGGGAAAAGCAGCAATTAGAGCAGTTAAAGCATCTGGATACACAAATGCAGGAACTATAGAATTTTTAGTGGATAAAGATAAAAATTTCTACTTTATGGAAATGAACACTAGAATTCAAGTAGAGCATCCTGTAACAGAAATGGTAACAGGAATAGACATAGTAAAAGAGCAAATAAAAATAGCTTCAGGCGAACCACTTAGTTTTATGCAAAAAGACGTAGTACAAAGAGGACACGCAATAGAATGTAGAATAAATGCAGAAAACCCAGATAAAAACTTTAGACCTTGCCCAGGAAAAATAACAGAATTGAATTTACCAGGAGGAAATGGGGTAAGAGTAGACACCGCAGTATATACAGGATACACAATTCCACCAGTATATGATTCAATGATTGCTAAACTAATAGTTCACGCAGAAAATAGAAATGAAGCCATAGCTAAAATGAAAAGAGCACTAGAAGAATGTGTTATAGAAGGAATTGACACAAATATAGATTTCCTATTTAGAATATTATCAAATGAGCATTTTGTAAACAATGATTATGACACATCATTCATCGAAAAATATATGTAAATGTCCGGTTTGAGCTCAGACACTAAAACAGTACTTTTGAAAAACGAAAAAATACATTCTTAGGAAATTTTGTTGTAAGTGACAAAAATTGGAGGAATAAAAATGGTTATTGATAAAATAAAAAAAAGAATAGAATTGGATAATGCAAATGACAACCAAGAAAAAGAAGAGCATCGAAGCGATATTCCTGTTGGAAAATGGGTAAAATGTAGTAAATGTAAGGAAATATTGTATAAAGAAGACCTTCACAAAAATTATAGTGTGTGTCCAAACTGTGGAAATCATTTTAGATTATCTAGTAGAAGAAGAGTTGAACAAATAATAGATGCAGGAACTTTTAAAGAATTTAACTTGAAAATTGATACAGACAACCCTTTAAAAATGGATGATTACCTAAAAAAGCTTGAAGCATTAAGAGAAAAAACAGGGCTAGATGAAGCAGTTAAATGTGGAATTGGTAAAATAAACTCAGAAAAAGTTGTGCTATGTGTTATGGATAGCAATTTTATGATGGGAAGTATGGGAAAAGTAGTTGGTGAAAAAATTACATATTCTATAGAAAAAGCAATAGAACTTAAGCTACCTATTATAATATTTTGTGCATCAGGTGGCGCTAGAATGCAAGAGGGAATTGTATCTTTAATGCAAATGGCTAAAACTTCGTCAGCAGTGCAGAAGCTAAATAAAGCAGGAAATTTATATATTTCAGTTCTAACAGACCCTACTTACGGTGGCGTTACAGCAAGCTTTGCAAGTTTAGGCGATATTATTTTAGCAGAGCCTAATGCAATGATTGGATTCGCAGGACAAAGAGTTATTAAGCAAACAATAGGACAAGACTTGCCAGAGGGGTTTCAAACAGCAGAATTTTTGTTAGAGCACGGATTTGTTGACAAAATCGTAAATAGAAAAGATATGAAAGAAACTTTGTATAAGCTATTACTTCTTAATAAGTAGTAATTAGTATATAAACAATCACGCATAAATAAACAAAAATTAAATAAAACCGACATTAAGTAAGTTAACAAACTAAATATAATGAACAGATGTAAAAAATAACAGGGGAAAGGAATGTGGTTAAATTGGCAACTGTAACTGCGTGGGATAGAGTAAAAATAGCAAGAGAAGCAGATAGACCAACTGCTTTAGATTATATAGAAAATATATTTGACGAATTTATGGAACTTCACGGCGATAGATACTTTAGAGATGATAAATCAATAGTGTGTGGATTGGGGAATATTGGCAAACAAAACTACACAATAATTGGAGAGCAAAAAGGAAGAAATACCAAGGAAAATATTGAAAGAAATTTTGGTATGCCAAACCCAGAAGCATACAGAAAAGCACTAAGATTTATGAAGCAAGCTGAAAAATTTCGGAAGACCTATTGTTACATTTATAGACACAAAAGGAGCATACCCTGGACTTGGAGCAGAGGAAAGAGGACAAGGAGAAGCTATTGCAAGAAACTTAATGGAAATGTCAGATTTAAAAGTTCCTATTATAGCAATAGTAATAGGCGAAGGCTCAAGTGGTGGAGCACTTGCAATAGGTGTTGGAGACAAAGTTTTAATGCTTGAAAATGCAGTATATTCAATACTTTCGCCAGAGGGCTATGCAAGTATTCTATGGAAAGATAGCTCAAGGGCAGAAGAAGCTGCAGAAAAAATGAAGCTAACAGCTAAAGATTTATTAAAATTAGGTGTAATAGATGAAGTATTAAAAGAGCCTAATGGAAATGCTAAAACTGACGTAGAAAAAATGTCAGAAACTATGAAAAAGAGAATAGTATCTATTACAAAAGAATTACAAAAAATAGATACAGAAACATTAGTTGAACAAAGATACGAAAAATTTAGAAAAATGTAGCACAAAAAAATTACAAAAGGGGCTGGGCCTGTTTTGCAAAAGATTTTATAAAAAATATATATCAAATAAAAAGTAGATAGAAAATAATCTACATTTATATTATTTTTAATATAGATGGATAAATTTTAATGTGAAAAGAGGAGGAAAAAATAATGTTATTAGAAAACAAAAAAATTTTAATTATGGGAATTAGAAATAAATGGAGCATAGCGTGGGGAGCAGCTAGGTCAGCAGCTGACAATGGTGCCACTGTATTATTCACATTTATGGGAGAAGAAAATAGAGGTAAAATAGAAGAGTTAATTTCTGAAATACCTGGAGCAAAAGCATATGAATGTGATGCATCTGATGACGCTAAAATACAAGAATGTTTAGAAAAAATAAAAGCAGAAAACGGAAAATTAGATGGCATATTACATAGCATAGCTCACGCTAATACAGAGGACCTAAGAAATGACTTTATAACAACAAGCAGAGAGGGGTTTGCACACGCAAATGATGTAAGTGCATACTCATTTGTAGCAATTGCAAGAATAGCAGATGAACTAGATATGTTAAACGACGGAGCAAGCTTAGTATCTTTAACATATTATGGTTCTACAAAAGTACTTCCAGGATATAATGTAATGGGTGTTGCAAAAGCAGCATTAGAAACTAGTGTAAGATACTTAGCAGATAATTTAGGAAAGAAAAACATTAGAGTAAATGCAGTATCTGCAGGACCAATAAAAACTCTATCAGCAAAAGGAATTAAAGATTTTGGAAGTATACTAGATGTAGTTGAAGAAAAAGCACCACTAAGAAGAAATGTTACAACAGAAGAAGTAGGAGATGTAGTAAGCTTCTTATTTAGCAAAATGTCATCAGCAATTACAGGTCAAGTAATTTATGCAGATAATGGATATGATATAATGGGAATTTAACACAAATTAGTAAAATAGGACGGACTAGTTATGTAAATCTTTTTTGAAAAACTAGCCCGTCCCCTTTTGCTAATTTTTATGTTCATTGCTATACTTAAGTTTAGTTGCCATACCACCTCGAATATGCCTTTCGGCTTTATTTTCATCTAAAATGCTTCGTACTTCACTAGCCAAATAAGGGCTTATTTTTTGTAATCTTTCGCTTACGTCTTTATGTACCGATGTTACTTTTCGTAACGGTAGAACTATTTTTAGAAGTATTAATATCTTCAAAATTAGTTATCA
>CALXRZ010000023.1 GCA_944391015.1 uncultured Clostridia bacterium
TAATGCAAATAAACAAATTAGCAGTAGAAACTTGTTATTGGCCATTATATGAAATAGAAAATGGAAAATACAAAATAAACTACAAACCAGCTAAAAAGCTTCCAGTAGAAGAATTCTTAAAACCACAAAGACGTTTCAAACATTTATTCAAACCAGGAAATGAATGGATGATAGAAGAATTCCAAAACGAAGTAGATAGAAGATGGGAAGCATTATTAAAACTAGAAGAAATGAGTAATAAAGAATAAAAAAAATCGTGGACAAATGGAGTAATCCATTTGTCCATAAATATAGCCAATAATAACGTTTATTATTGGCTAATAGTTTCAACATTTTTCTTTTTGGTTGCGTTTATAAAAATTACAATTCCCACAATAACTAATACAATGCTAATCCACTGTGAGGTAGATAATCCAAAGAAAATGCCTCGTATTAAGTCACCTCTAAAGAATTCTAATACAAACCTTACAATTCCATATAGTACACAGTACAATCCAATAGTTTTATATGTCCCTAAAAATCTTTTATATGTAACCAAAAGAATTACAAATATTATTAAAAGACATATAGCTTCCACCACCTGAATAGGGAATAGTGGAACATCGTTTGGTGCTATAATTGAATTATGAAATGTAATTGCTCCAAACCCGTGATATTCCATTCCATAACAACAACCTGCACACAAGCAACCAATTCTTCCTATAGAATGTACCAAAGGGACAACAGGTATTAGTATTAAACATAACGATTTAAAGGAAATTTTAAATTGCTTTGAGTAAATAAATACGCCTAGCACACCACCTATTAAACCACCATAAAAAACAAAACCACCTTTTAGCATTTGAGAAATAGTATCCAACAAATCTAAATTATTATAGTTTGATACTAAAAAAGGTATATTAGTGATAATGTATAAAAGTTTTGCACCTATAATAACACCAATTATGCCATATAAAATAGCATAAAAAACATCTTCCTTAGGAACATCAAAAAACCTAGAAAAATATTTTATTGCAATAATAGTACCAATGGCTACTCCTATAAAAATAAGTAATCCATAACTTGGAATTTGAAAACCAAAAATATTTATAAATAGTAGCATATATGTTAGCTCCTTTTCAATATTAGTTAAATTATGTAATAAAAAAATTAGGTAAACAATTAAATTGCTTACCTTTATTAAATTTTAATAAACATAGTATATTAAAATTTATTATTGTCTCAGCCAACAAGGTTCTGAGGTAACCGACTGAAAGGTCGGGTTAGGCCTTTATTATAAAAGTGAACTAGCTGTTCCTATTGCTCCAACGCAAGCTATACAAGCTATAAATATTAAAGCACATAATACTGTACCTATTATAGAGCAAATTAAACCAGCTTTAGCCATACCTGTTGGATTTTTCTTTTTTGCCATTACGCCAAGTACTATACCTACTATACCTATAATTAAACCTATTGTTGATAAACCAATAAAACTAAAAACAATAGATACAATACCTAAAACTAATGAAGCAATACCAAAGCCGTTTGATTTTTTCTCTTCCATAGAACATCCTCCTTATTCGACATAATATGATATCATTATACAATAAATATTATATTTTGGCAATATGCAGTTGATAAATAATTAAGAAAAAATTAAGAATTTTACTGATAATGCTTTAACTATAAATAAACTTTGTATAATAATATTCTAGTATGTACACTATTATTCCAAATTACTCTTGTGGCTCTGGAGCAGACATAGGGCATACATTAGCACAAGTACCACAACCGATACATACAGATTCGTCAATTACATATCTTTCGTCACCTTGAGAAATACATTGCATAGGGCAAGCTCCTGCACAAGCACCACAACTAATACATTTATCACTTATTCTATATACCATAAAATCACCTCCTTAAAATATATCATCATTATTTGTTTGCTTATCTTGTTTTTCCAATTCTTCAAGCTTTTGAAGTTCTTCCATATTTTCCTTTTCTTCATCATCAATTATTTCTGAATCGGCATTTTTAATAATTTTTAAGTCTTTTGCATTGTACTTTTTATAATAAGTTTCGTTATTGTCATCTTTTAATTTAACCTTAACAATTTCTTTTAACGTTTCAATAGAATCTACTACTCCTTCGCCCTCAGCTGTTTGAACTACAGCACCTATTTTAGGTAAATGCTTAAGTTTATCTTCATAAACTTCCTGTTCATACTTAAGGCAACACATTAGTCTGCCACAATTTCCAGAAATTTTAGAAGGGTTTAAAGACATATTTTGCTCCTTTGCCATTTTTATAGAAACGGCTTCGAAATTATTCAAAAACGAGCAACAACATAGTTCTCTACCACATACTCCATTTCCACCAATTCGCTTTACTTCATCTCTTACACCTATTTGTCTAAGTTCAATTCTGGTTTTAAAAACTGCTGCTAACTCTTTTACTAATTCTCTAAAATCTATTCTACCATCTGCAGTAAAGCAAAATAGCAATTTGCTATTATCAAAAGTATATTGAGCCTCAGTAAGATGCATATCTAATTTGAATTTCTTGATTTTATCTTCGCAAATTTTAAAAGCTTCTTTTTCTTTTTTCTTATTTTCTTCATCGTGTTTAATATCTTTGTAATTTGCAATACGAATAACATCCTTTAAAGGAGTACTTAGTTCAGTATTTGGTAAAAGTTTTTTCTTTGCAACAACTTCACCTAACTCTTCTCCAAGAGCAGTCTCCACTATAACCTTGTTCTTTAAATTTATATGCAAATTTCCAGGATTAAAGAAATATATTTTACCAGTTTTTCTAAATCTAACCCCTATTATAACTTTCATTAAAATCCTCCCATATTTGTAATAATAAATTATCTATACACATATCATAATTTGCATTGCTAGATAACCTATTTTTTGTATCTTCCACTACTTTAACTGCTTTAATATATTTGCTATCTTTTGTGCTTTTTAATTTTTCTAAAAAGACAGTATTAAAATATTCAAGCAAAGTATTGATACTATCTTTTGATTTATATAATATATCTGCACTATTCCAAATGTCAATTATATCTTTGTTATAAAAAGAATTTATAATATTATCTAATTGCACATAGGCATCAAAATTATTTTGCAAATTTAGCAATTTGGCTATACTTCCATCACAAGCAGATAATAAAGAGGAATTAACCTCTAAATTATTTTGATTTGAATACTGCATTAAATCTTCATTGGTAAGTTTATGAAAAGAAACTTTAGTACATCTTGACTTAATAGTACTTAATAATTTGTTTTCATTAGACAAAACCAAAATTATAATAGCATATTCAGGAGGTTCCTCTAAAGTTTTTAACAAACAATTTTGAGCCTCTACAGTCATCAAATCGCTATTATTTATAATGTAAACTTTTTTATCAGAAACTATAGGCTTTTCAGATATACTTTCTTGTAAAGCTCTAATTTGACCAATTTTTATGTTTTTACCATCTTCATAATCAAGAGGCATAAAATCTGGATGATTATTGCTATCAAATTTTATACAAGAAGAACATTGACCACAGGCTTTATTGGTATCTTGGCATAGAATCATCTTTGCAAATTCTTTTGCAAAAAGAAATTTACCTATACCATCAGGCCCAACAAACATATAACTATGCACAACATTATTTGTTTTTATTAAATTATCTAAAAGAGATTTAACTTCATCATTTCCGATAATATTACTAAAATTCAAAATACTTCTCCTAACATTATTCTACTTTGCCAAATAAATTAAAAGGCCAAAATCTAATCCAAACTGTGCCTTCGACTTTATCTAAAGGAATACATCCGAATGCTCTACTATCTGTAGAACCAGCTCTGTTATCTCCCATAACGAATATACAATTCTCTGGAACAACTAAATCATAGAAAGGGTTATTAACATCACCAGCAGTTGTAATTACATTATCCTGAAGATATGGTTCATCTAATTCTTCGCCATTTATATAAACTTTTCCGTCTTTTATTTCTAAATGTTCACCTGGTAATGCAATAACTCGTTTAATATAACTTTCTTTGCCTATTTCTAAGAAATAATACGTAAATTTGCTAAACCAATTTGATGGCTCATTATCATATCTTGCAATTACATTGTCAGTATCGTCAATATCAACTAATTTATCTGATGGAGCTTCTAAGGTAATTATATCGCCCCTTTCAGGCACTTGATGAGTAGTTCTAGTCCATCTATTTAATATAAGACGTTGATTTTCTATTAAAGTAGGTTTCATTGAAGACATTTTAACTACAGTTGGAGTACCAATAAAATATCTAATTAGTAATGCTAATACTAGAGCAACTAATATACATATAATCCATTCTATAATATCTTTTGTTCTTTCACTTAATTTCATAAATTAATCAAGTCCTTTCAAAAAGTTAATAAATTACTTAAATATTATATAATTTTTTGAACAACTTATCAATGGTTTTTAAAAAAATTACAATAAAAACCGTTGGCAAATAACAAATGATTTAAAGTATAAATTTTTAAATTCAGGAAATGCTAAAAAAAGATTGACAATGAAAAAAAGTTGAATTATCATATAGTTATGAAAAAGTGAGATAGTGTAAGTTTTAACAAAGGAGGACTGTATGGAGAGAATAAAAAAAGAAAAAGGCTCTATTGCAGTTTATGTGTCGATAGTAGTCTTAAGTATGTTGTTTATACTAACAGCAGTATTTTTAACATCTAGTTCAAAAATGAAAACGCAAATTGAAACTTCAATGACAGTAAAGCAATCTTATGAAGTAGACAATCAAAGGGCAGATGAAATATATAATAGCTTAGTAAAAGATGACTCACCACAATATGTTTCTAATGGATTGGTATTGCATTATGATGCAATAAATAATACTGGAAGTGGACATAGTAGTTCTACAACTACATGGAAAGATTTAAGCGGTAATGGAAATGATGGAACTTTATCTAATACTCCTAATAATAATAGATTTTATTGGGAAAATAATAGTTTAACAGTAAGCGGAAATAGTAGTGGATATGGACAATATTATGTTGATACACCATTAAATTTATCAGGAAATGAAAGAACATATATATATACTATAGATGCATCTAATTTAAGTGAACCTAGTGTTATATGGTCGGAAGCTAATAGTAGCAATTTATATGGAATGTTTAATAGATACAATTTTGTATGTAACAGAGGAGCAAACAGCAATCAAGATAATAGATATACTTATTCTTTTAATAGAACGGGAATTTATAGTTATGCAATAAGTTTATCAAGCGATGAAATGAAATTCTACCAAAATGGAGTTCTTGTTAGCACTGTGAGCAATACAGTTGGATTAACTTGTCAAAATAACATTAGATTGTTAGCAAGTAGGTATACTAATGAATATAATCAAAATGTTAATAATTTAAAATTATATAACTTCATGGCTTATGAAAGAGCCTTAACAGATAATGAAATACAACAAAATTATAATATAGACAAAGAAAGATATGGATTTTAATTAAATAAATTAAATGCAAAAATAGTGCGAATCGAAATGAATAGCACTATTTTTTTATTTAAATTTTACATAAACATTGACCTTTTGCTCATTTCCGTATATAATATATGTGTTTAAATTATGCATTTTTATTGAAAACAAAGTATGGCAAAAAAGTTGCTTTAATTTTATGAGGAGGAAAATATATGGGAGAGGTTATTGTTATAACATCCGGAAAAGGTGGAGTAGGAAAGACAACAACAACAGCTAATCTTGGTGTAGCTTTAGCTTTAAGAAACAAAAAAGTTGCTTTAGTAGATACAGATATTGGTTTAAGAAATCTAGATGTTGTAATGGGCTTAGAAAATAGAATAGTATATGACATTGTTGATGTTGTAGAAGAAAAATGTAAATTAAGACAAGCCCTTATAAAAGATAAAAGATTTAACGAATTATTTTTACTACCAGCAGCCCAAACAAGAGATAAAAGTGCAGTTAATGAAGAACAAATGAAAGAACTAATAGGAAAACTAAAAGAAGAATTTGATTATATACTAATAGATTGTCCAGCAGGAATTGAACAAGGCTTTAAAAATGCTATTGCTGGAGCAGATAGAGCAATAATAGTAACAACGGCAGAAATATCAGCAATAAGAGATGCAGACAGAATAATAGGACTACTTGAAGCATCAGAAATAAAAAATCCAGAGCTAATAATAAATAGAATTAGACCAGCAATGGTAAAAAAAGGCGAAATGATGGATGTTGATGATATTGTAGATTTATTATCTATAGATTTAATTGGCGTTGTTCCAGATGATGAGTACATAATAACTCAAACAAATAAAGGAGAGCCAGTTGTAATTAAAGATAAATCGCCATCTGGAAAAGCTTACTTAGAAATAGCAAGAAGAATATTAGGAGAAAATGTAGATGTAACAATTCCAACTAAAAAAGAAGGTCTATTTAGTAAAATGAAAGGTTTTTTCGCAAAAGGTAAACATTAGTACTATTGGAGGTAAAATATGTTCGAGAGCATAACACAGTTTTTTCACAAATTTAGAAAAAGCGAAAAAGAAGAATCAAAAAGCACTGCAAAAGAAAGATTACATCTAGTTTTAGCACAAGACAGGGCAAATATTTCAGCAGACTTTTTAGAAATGATGAAACAAGAAATTTTGGAAGTTATAAAAAAATATATAGATATAGATGAAAAAGCAATAGATGTAAGGTTAACAAATAAAGAGGGAGAAGATGGAAAAATAGGTGCTCCCGCTTTATATGCTAACATACCAATAATTACAATAAAAAATGAAGCAAGAAAATTAGAAGGAACAATCAAAAAAGAAAATAAAGAAACTAATGATGAACAAATAGATAGTGGTAGCATAAATAAAGAAGAGACTATAGTAGCAGAAAATGCCAGCAAACAAGAAAATGAAGACTTAAATAATAATTTAGAGGAAGTACAAACTAACAGTAACAATCAAGAACCATCAAATGCATTAAATGAGGACGACAATAAAAATTCGGAAGAGGTTGATAATGAAAAGAAAAATTCTTAAAAACATAGAGTGGGGAATACTAATTTGTACTATTTTACTTGTAGCTATTGGGCTTGTAGCCTTAACTTCTGCTACAAAGAATTCGGATTATGAAGAATTAAAAAAGCAAATAATGTGGATTGTTATAAGTTTGCCAGTAATGATAGTAGTTATTTTTATTGACTATAACTTTATAGCAAAAATATCACCAATATTGTATGGAATAATAATAGCATTATTGATTGGTGTATTATTTACAGAACCAATAAATGGAGCTACAAGTTGGTTTAATATAGGTTCGGCATCTATTCAACCAGCAGAGTTTGCAAAAATCATATGTATATTAACCCTTGCATTAGTCATAACCAAAATACAAAAAAACGGAAGAGATGAAATTAGCAGAATAGGAAAATTAGCATTAGTACTATTGGTATTTATAGTACCAACATTACTAATAATAAAGCAACCTGATTATGGAACAGCACTTGCTTTTGTTATGGCATTAGTATTTATGCTATTTGCTGCAGGAATAAAAAAAAGGTATATTATAACAAGCATATTGTTAATAGTAATTGCAGTTCCACTTTTATATTTCTTTGTATTGCCAGAGCACGCAAAAACAAGAATAGACGTATACTTAAACCCAGATTTAGATCCTAGAGGAGCAGGTTATAATATAATTCAATCGAAACTTGCAATAGGAGCAGGAGAGCTATTTGGAATGGGCTTATTTAAGGGTAACCAGACACAATTAGGCTTTTTATATCCTAAAACCACGGACTTTATATTCTCTTTAATTGCAGAAGAAATGGGCTTTATAGTATCGGCTGGAGTAATAATACTGTATGTACTGTTAATTACGAAAGCAATTTATGTGGCAAAAACAGCCAAAGACGACCTAGGGTCATATATAGCAATAGGTATATCAGGAGTATTTTTCTTTCATATGTTAGAAAATATAGGAATGACTATGGGACTTTTGCCTATAACAGGTATACCACTACCTTTTGTAAGTTATGGAGGAAGTTCACTATTAAGTAACTTTATAATGATAGGACTACTTTTAAACATATCTGGAAGAAGACAAAAAGCAATTTTTATAGACTAAATTTTGTACATTTTATAAAGTTTATAATTACTAGATAATGGCTTAAAGCAAGATATAAATAAAAACGAAAAAAACAAGGAGTTGCAATGTTTTTAAAAAAACTAAAAATAGGAAATGTAGAATTAAGAAACAACATACTTTTGGCTCCAATGGCAGGGATAACAGACCTGCCATTTAGATTGATATGCGAAAAATATGGAGCTGGGCTAACTTGTACCGAAATGGTTAGCAGTAAAGGATTGTATTACAATGATGCAAAAACTAGATTATTACTAAACACAAAAAATGAGCAAAGACCAGTAGCTGGGCAAATATTTGGTAGTGATGTAGAGGCAATGAAATATGCAGGTGAATATGTGGGAAAATTTGTGGATATAGTAGATATAAATTTTGGTTGCCCTGCGCCTAAAATTGTAAAAAATGGGGATGGAAGTAGGTTACTCAAAAATTTAGAATTATTAGAACAAATTGCTACAGAAGTAGTTAAATCATCTAAAGTACCAGTAACTGCAAAAATAAGAAAGGGATGGGACAATAATAGCATAGTAGCAGTAGAAGTTGCAAAAATAATAGAAAAAGCAGGAATGTCAGCAATTACAATACACGGTAGAACAAGGGAAGAATATTATTCTGGAACAGCTGACTGGGAAATTATAAAAAAAGTAAAACAGGCCGTAAACATACCAGTAATAGGAAATGGAGACGTAAAAAGTAAGGAAGATGCAGAAAAAATGTTTAAAGAAACTGGTGTAGACGGTATAATGATAGGAAGAGCATCTATAGGAAACCCTTGGATATTTGAAGAAATTATAAATTACTTAAGTGGAAAAGAGCAAAGAAAAGTTACAAATAAGGAAAAGTTAGATGTAATATTAGAACACATCAACCTAGCAATAGCTGAAAAAGGAGAAAATATAGCAATAAAAGAAATGAGAAAACATTTAGCTTATTATGTTAGAAATGGAAAAGATGCAAGTAAATTAAGAGAAAAAATAAACCAAATTGATACAAAACAAGAATTAGTAGATTGTCTAATAGAATACTTTAATAATATATAAAATAAAATGAAATAGGTTAACTAATAACCTATTTTTTTAGTTGAAAAAAATTACAATTTTGTCTATGTCAAACTTAATTAAAAATAAATTTATTGTGTACAAAGTACATTTTAAACTCGTTTTCTAGCTCTACATACTGACTTTGTATTAAATAGCCCAGCATTGCCAAAATTTAATTCTTTTCCAACTAGATTTGTGGTAAGAGAAAAGGGAGTGATTAAAACTGAAATCAAAAAATAAAACAAAAATAATCTTGCTTGTTCTAATTGTAATAATAATTTTTTTAACTTTTTTTCTAAAAAATAATTATAAAAATTTAAAAGTTGGTAATAATATGAGTAACAAAAGTATTGAGGAAATTGAAAAATATATTTTGAATATCAGTTCATATAAAGCCAAAATAGAAATGTTAGTAAATAGTAATAAAACTACTAATAAATATGTGCTTTTACAAACTTACGAAAAGCCAAATAAAACAAAACAAATAATCTTAGAACCAAGCAATATTGAAGGATTGGAAATAGAATATGATGGGCAAAAACTTACAATAAAAAATACAAAATTAAATTTAAGTAAAGTATATGAAAATTATGAGATTATATTAAACAATTATATGACGTTAGAAAGTTTTATTTCAAGCTACGAATCATTAAAAGAAAATGATAAAACAAAAATTTATGAAGAAAATAATAGTGTAATAATGGAGGTAGAGGACAAAACAAATAATTACATTTATAAAAAGTCATTATATATATCAAAAGAAACTGGAGTGCCATCCAAATTATTAGTTGAAGATATTAACGGAAAAGAATTGGTTTACATATTATATAGTGAGATGGAAATAAAATAATTTATAGTTTAATCTCAAGCTGATGTCGAAATATATCAAAAAATAGACCTTAAATATACAAACTAGTAGGAGTGAAGAATATGGTAATAAAAAGAGGAGATATGTTTTATGCAGATTTAAGCCCAGTTGTTGGTTCAGAACAGGGAGGCATAAGACCTGTTTTAATAATCCAAAACGATATGGGAAATAAACATAGTCCAACAGTTATTGCAGCAGCAATCACATCACAAACAGGAAAGACAAAATTACCAACACACATAGAGATAGGTTCGCAAAATAATGGCTTAAAAGCAGACTCTGTTGTTTTGGCAGAACAAATTAGAACAATAGATAAAAGTAGACTAAAAGAAAAAATAGGCCATATAGATGATGAAAATATAATTTCGCAAGTAAATAATGCCCTTGGAGTTAGCTTTGGACTAGAATGAAAAATAGAAGGATGATTCTATAAATTTCATCGGAGTGTAAGATAGTAAGGAAAAATAGGAATCATCCTTTATATTATATTTTTCTATATTTTCTAAATTTCTAGTTTTTTAATAATTTTAATTTCGTCATATAACTGTTGAACTCTACCACTACGCATATCTAAAGCAGACTTATAATCTTCATAAACTTGATGAAAATTATCAAAATTTTCATCAGCTAAAAAGAGCATTCTCATACCTTCTTTGTAATATTGTTTCTTCTTATCAGATTTAGTATTATTCATTTTTTCATTATACTTCATCACTAATTCTAATCGTTTTATATTTTCTTTTAAGTAATCTAAATAATCATATAAACAACTAATTTCGTATAAAATATCGTCAATAACAACCTTAAACAAAATTTTTAAAACACGTTTGTTAATTTTTCCAACTTTAGAATTTTGAGAAAGATGGTCTAAAGCAGCAAGTTTGGGGTCCGGCCTAGCATCTTTTATTAAATCTTTTAAAGTTTCTGAAATATTAACGTGAGTAGTATATTGCCTTTTAGTAACAATAGCATCATATTCATCTGCTACACGAATTATCTGAGCTTCCATTGGAATTTTTGTTATACCATTTGGATATCCAGTTCCATTTAATGCTTCATGATGGTCTAGTGCACCAATAGCAAAAGGTCTAAGCTCTGGGTCTTTCATACACATCTCATAACCTTGGGTAGTATGAGTTTTCATAATTTCAAATTCTTCATCAGTTAATCTACCCGGCTTATTTAAAATCTCAGATGGAATATATAATTTTCCAATATCGTGTAAATAAGCACAAATTGTACAATACACAATAAACTTTTGATTAAAGCGAAAGTACTCGCAAATTCTACAAACCAAATTTGCAACATTTTCACTATGGCGTCTAGTAAAAAAATCTAAGCTACCTAAAATATCTAACTGATATCGCATAGTTTTATCTAAATTATATGATTTTAAATTGACAGGACTATAAAAGTCAAATTTCTCATTTTTCATAAGCTTTCTCCTAAGTTTAAACTACAATTTAATAATACTATAAAAATAGAAAAAAAACAAGCAATATTTTATTTAAAAAAATGAATAATAAAAAAATAATGGTACATAATAATAGCATAAGGTTGATATTAGTTGAAATAAGAGTAATATAAGATGTTCTTTACAATGTTTTATATTGTTCGAGCAAAGATATATAATAGTGTAATGACCTTATATTATTATATGTCGGAGATGAGAGTATATTACTTGTACGCAAGCTATACCAAAAGTTATATTTACTTATAAATTGTATTGTAGATATAATTTCAACTATGTATGGTTAAAATATATGTAATATATTCAAAGTTAAGATTATACTTGTATTTTATAATGGTTGTTACTAGTCCAAAGCTTGGATGAATATAGTTATTATGAGTGCATTTATAGTCGAGCAACTGATTGGTATATTTAAGAACTAGCTTATTTATGCAGTAATGTATATTAGGTTATAAATTAGGTATATTGGTTTTAGCTGGAGATTGATATCAGTTTTATAGGAAATTTGGACAAAAGGTTTTTAGTAACCTCTTGTCCAAATTTTTGTTACTAAGTGCTATATTTAAGATGTAATAAACCTTAAAGAGAATTATCTTAAACCAAGAAATGAAGGTTACTGGATAACGGTGCCTAGATAAAGAAAAAACACTATTATCTAGTAACAAAGGAAGTGCATCAAAATTGCGAAATAAAACACCTCAAAAACAGGAAATGAAATACCACAAAACAACGAAACAAAATACCTCAAACATAGAAAACAAAACACTACAAAACTACGAAGTAAAATACCTCAAAAGTATGAAATAAAATACCACAAAATTACGAAATAAAATAGCCCAAAATGTTGAAATAAAATTGAATATAATGTATAATATATAAAGGAAGTGGTTGTGATGAAATATATAAAAAGAATTATAGATAAAGAAATAAGAGAAAAATTAAGTATAACAGGTGCTGTTGTGATAAAAGGCCCAAAATGGTGTGGAAAAACAACTAGTGCTAAGCAAATTGCAAAAAGTATTATAGAGATGCAAAACCCTGATTTGCAAGAAAACTATATTGAATTAGCAAATACAAAACCATCACTATTATTAGAAGGAGAAAAGCCTAGACTTATAGATGAGTGGCAGCTTGCTCCGAAATTATGGGACGCGGTAAGATATTCTATAGATAAAAGTAGTATGGTCAATCAATTTATTTTAACAGGTTCTGCAACACCTAATGATAGTGCAACAATGCATAGTGGAGTTGGAAGATTTTCATTTGTAACAATGAAACCAATGACATTGGCCGAAAGTGGAGATTCAAATGGTAAAATATCACTAGAAGATATAAAAAATGGAAAAAGGGATATTGATGGAATAACAACAGACTTAACATATGAAAAAATTGCTTATGTACTTTGCAGAGGAGGGTGGCCTAATTCGTTAAATCTAACAGAAAAGCAATCGCTGGAAGTACCAAAAAATTATATAGATGTACTATGTGAATCAGATATTTCGAGAATTGATGGAGTAAAAAGAAACCCATTACTTGCTAAAGCTATCTTAAAATCTTATGCAAGGCAGGTATCTACAATCAATTCAATGCAATCGTTAATTGATGATGTAAGAGCTAATTATGCTGACATTAGCGACAAAACAATTACAGATTACTTAGATATTTTAAAAAGGTTGTTTATTATAGAGGAAATAGAAGCGTGGAACCCAAATATTAGAAGTAAAACATCAATTAGAACATCGCCAAAAAAGAGTATGATAGATCCATCTCTTGCAGTAGCTGCATTGGGAGCTTCTCCAAAAGACATTATGCTTGATATTAGAACATTTGGATTACTTTTTGAAAACTTAGTAAATAGGGACTTAAGTGTATATGCTAATTATATAGGTGGAACCCTAAGACATTACAGGGACAGATATATGCTAGAATGTGACAACGTAATACATTTTGATGATGGAACTTATGCTCTAATAGAAACTAAACTTGGCGGAACAAGAATAAAAGAGGCAGAAGAGCATTTAATTACATTGAGGAACTTAATAATAAATAATCAACCTAAATTAGGAGAACCTGAGTTTATGATGGTAATTACTGGTACAGATTTAGCATATACCACTGAAAATGGAATATTGATTGTTCCAATAGGTTGCTTAAAAGAATAGTATTATTAAATAGAAAGGTTGTGACTTAAATGTTAATAAAAAACGGAAATGTTGTGATTTTTGAAAACGATGATGTAAAAGTAAAAAAATTAGATATACGAGTTAATGGGAGTATTATTGAAAAGATAGATGAAAAATTGGATGAAATAAAAGGCGAAAAAGTAATAGATGCCACAGATAAAGTGGTTATGCCAGGACTAATAAATACACACGCTCATATAGCTATGAGTATTTTTAGAGGCACTTTTGAAGGTTGTGATTTGTATACGTGGCTTAGTGAAAAAATATGGCCAATAGAGGACAAATTAACAGAAGAGGAAGTTTATAATGCAACAATGGTTTCTATTTTAGAGATGATTTCTACAGGGACCACTTGTGTAAATGACCACTACTTTTTTTCTAAACAAATTCGAAAAGCACTAGAAGAAAGCAAAATGAGAGCAGTAATTACAAGAGTACTTATGGATAATGATGGGGAGGAAGCTTCAGATAAAAGGATAAATGAATTTGTAGAGCTATATGAATCCAGAAATAAAGCTAATAATTTAATAACATATACTGTTGCTCCACACGGATTATACACTTGCTCTGGAAAAGTTTTAAGTAAATCTCGAGAATTAGCCTTGAAATATAATTTACCAATTCACGTACACTTTTTAGAAAGCATAAACGAAATACAAAGTATAAAAGAACTACATAATAACACAGGTGCAAATGTATTAAAAAAATATTTTAATGGCTTGCATCTTATTCTTGCACACGGTGTAAAAATTTCAGATGATGATATAGAAGTACTAAAAAGCTTAGATTGTGGAATTGCGCATTGTCCAATTTCAAATTTGAGGTTAGGATGCAAAATTGCAGATACTACTAAATATTTAGAAGAAAGCATAAATGTTGCATTAGGTACTGATGGGCAGGGTTCCGGAAATAATTTAGATATGTTTGAAGCAATGAAAATAGCAGGACTAATACAAGGTGGAATTCACGAAAACGAGAAAAGAATAACCGCAAAAGATGTAATAAAAATGGGAACGATAAATGGTGCTAGATTATTAGGTTTAGATGATAAAATAGGAAGTATAGAAGTAGGAAAAGAGGCAGATATAATAATTGTAGATATTTCAAAAAAATTAGACAATATAAAAATTACTCCTAATGTAGACATTATTTCGAATATAGTATATAATATGGATGGTAGAAGTGTCGATACGACAATAGTAAGTGGTGAAATTTTGATGGAAAATAGAAATGTAAAAGTTATAGATACGAAAAAAGTGCTAAAAAAATAAAAAAATATAAGTTTATAGAATAAACTGGAAAAAACAGGAAAAATAAACCAATATTGCGATTTACACATTATGAAAGCAGAAATGCATAAGTATAAAATACGTTTATAATTCGTTTTATATAATAATTACCTTTGTTATCATATATTTGTAATTTTAAGGAGAAGGGATAGAATATGAAAAAAGCAAAGGTAATAAAAATTGGGAAAAATATTCAAGCTCTACGAAAAAGTCACGGATACACACAAGAGAGATTAGCAGAAGCAGTCGAATGCTCACCTAGATATATTGGAGATGTTGAACAAGATAGATCAAAACCATCATATGAAGTTTTAGTAAAAATTTGTAATACATTCCATATAGGGTTAGATGAAATATTTTGCGAATATCTTGATATAAAAGGAAAAAAGCAAATAAATAGTGCTTTATTTGGTTTTGATGAGTTAAAACCAAATAATAAGGACACAATTGTACATATGATTGAATACTTTAATAAAGCAAGTAATAAAGGAAATGCTTAATAAAATTTTAAACATATAAAACTTAAAAATAGTGGGCAAATTTTTGCCTGCTTTTTTTGTAGTTGCTGAGTAATAGTTTGTAGAAATTGACTCTTTCAAAAAAATTTCGTTGCAAAAAGGCTAAGCAAATGATAAAATACATTTGTATTAAAAAAATTGAAATAAAAATTAACAGTAGAACATAAACTAAGTAGGTGTAAATATGTATTTAAAAAGATTAGAATTACAAGGATTTAAGTCCTTTGCAGATAAAACAGTATTAGAATTTAAAAGTGGTATAACATCAGTAATAGGACCAAATGGATCTGGAAAAAGCAATATTTCAGATGCTATTCGTTGGGTTTTGGGTGAGCAAAGTATGAAGTCTTTAAGGGGTTCAAAGTCAGAAGATGTTATTTTTGCAGGTACTCAAGCTAGAAAATCACTTGGCTTTGCAGAAGTTTCTATGGTTATAGATAATACTGATGGGAAGCTTCCAATAGAATATTCTGAAGTTACTGTAACAAGAAAAATATACAGAAGTGGTGAAACAGGATATTTTATTAACAAAACACCTTGTAGGCTAAAAGACGTGCTAGAACTTTTTATGGATACAGGAATTGGAAAAGATGGATATAGTATAATTGGGCAAGGAAAAATAGATGAAATTTTAAGCAATAAATCAGAAGATAGAAGAAAAATATTTGAAGAAGCTGCGGGAATAGTAAAATATAGAACTAGAAAGGAAGAGTCAGAAAAAAAGCTTGAGCAAACTAAATTAAATTTGCTTAGAATAAATGACATATTATCAGAAATAGAATCAAATATAGAGCCTTTAAAACTACAAGCAGATAAGGCAAAAAAATATTTAGACTTGCGTGAAGAACTAAAAAATATAGAAGTTGGACTTTTTTTGCATAATATTTCGGAGTACAAAGAAAAATTAGAGAAAATAGTAGAAGATATACAAATAGTAGAAGAACAAAATACAGCAGAAAATGAGAAAATGCAAAATCTTCAAGATTCAAAGCAAAAATTAAAGGATGAAATTGATGAAATTACTGCCAAAATAGAAGAAGTGCAAAATTTAAGCTTTGAGAGTACAAACCAAATAGAAAAAATAAATTCTGAAATAGGAATATCAAAAGAAAGAATACAAAATAATCAAGCAAACAACGAAAGGTTAACAAGCGAAATAGCCGAAATTAAGCAAAGAATAGCAGAGCTAGAAGATGAACAAAAACAAAAATTAAGTAAAAAAGAAGACCTTGCAACAAACAGAGAAAAATTTCAAAAAGAACTAGACGAAAAGCAAAAAGAGTTAGAAGAATTAACTAAAAAACTATCTGCAAAAGAGTTAGAAATAGAAGAAAAGAAACAAAAAATTGAGCAAAATACAGATAAAAAATATGAAATTGCTTCAGAAATAAGTAGTATAGATGCCAATGTAGAAAATATAGAAAAAAGAGAAAAATCAGCTAATGCAGAAATACAAAGCTTAACACTAGAAATAGATAGTGCAAGAAACCAAAAACAAGAAATGTCAAAGGCATTTTATGAAATAGAAGCTAAGAAAAATGAATTAGCAAATAGCCTTAAAGAAAAGTCTGACAAAAAAGAAACTAGTATGCAAAAAATTAAGGATTTCGATACTACTTTAAATAATTTAGCTTATGAAACTAATATGAAGGAATCGCGATTAAAGTTCCTAATAGAAACAGAGCGTGAAAAAGAGGGCTATACCAGAAGTGTTAAATCTTTGCTAACAGCTTGCGAAAAGGATAGCAAATTAAACAAAGGTATAAATGGAGTTTTAGCAAACTTAATATCTGTTGACAAAAAATATGAAGTAGCAATAGAAATGTGTTTAGGACAAGCTACACAAAACATAGTTACAGATACAGAAGAGGATGCAAAAAAGCTAGTCGAATATTTAAGAGCAAATAAGCTAGGAAGAGCATCTTTCTTGCCAGTATCTTCTGTAAAAGGAAGAAAATTAGACCGAATTATAAAAAATAGTACGGAAGGTGTAATCGGAGTTGCATCAGACCTAGTAAAATGTGACAAAAAATATGAACAAATTATACTTAACTTACTTGGAAAAACTTTAATTGTAGAAAATATGGATACTGCAATTCAAATGGCAAAACTAAATTCATATTCATTTAGAATAGTCACTTTAGAGGGGGATATAATAAGTAATACTGGTAGTATAACTGGTGGTTCTATACAAACCAAAACTGTAAACATATTGGGAAGAAGTAGGGAAATAGAAGAATTAGAAAAAACTCTAAAGGAATTAAAAGAAAAGAAAGAAAAATGTACTAAAGAAAAGGCCGAATACACAGAATCTGTTACAGATGTGATAGAAGAGGTAACTAGAATAGAAAAGGAATTACAAGATATAGAGGTAGTATATGCTACAGAAAATCAAAAGATACTCAATATGCAAGATAGTATAGAAAAATTAGAAGCAAGAAGAGATAAGCTGAAAAAGGAAGTAGAAGAACTATCAAAACAAAAAATAGACAATGGAACACAAAAAGAAGAAAAACAAGAAGCAATAAATGATTTAAGTAAGGAAATAGAAGACTTAAGTAAAGTAGTAGAAGAATTTGCTTTAAATAATAAAGATAATCAAAAATACATAGACGACTTAAACTTCGATATAACAAACTTAAAAATTTCGGTAAATTCTTTTGATGAAAGTGGAAACTCAATAGATGAAATAGTAGAAAGAATAAAGCAAGACATAGAAAATAATAAGCAGAGTATATCAAATAAAGAAGAAAGCATAAATAAGGCAAATGAGGAAAAGGCAAATTTAGAAGAATCAATTACAAATTTAGAAGAGCAAATAAAACAAATAAAATCAGATGTAGAAAATAGTGCAAATATTGTAGAAACTTTAAAAGCAAATAGACTAGAAGCAAACGAAAAACTAAAAAAAGCAGAGGAAGAAATAAGCTCACAATTTAACACTATTGAAGACATAAAAGGACAGTTAGTAAAGCTAGATGTACGTAAAACAAAACTAGAACAAGATTTAGAACAAGTAGTAAACAACTTGTGGGTAGAATACGAGTTAACGCCAAACAATGCAGAAGAATATAAAAAGCCTGAAAATGTGCAAAAAGCAGCACGAAATGTAAATAGTTTGCGTACACAAATAAAAGAACTTGGAAGTATAAATGTTGATAGTATAGAAGAATATAAAAAGACTAAAGAAAGATACGACTTTATGTGTGAGCAAAGGCTAGACTTGGAAAACACAACAGTAAAACTAAGAAATATCATCTCAGAAATGACACAAACTATGAAAGAACAATTTATAGAAAAATTTAATGAAATAAACAAAAACTTTAATGAAGTATTTGTAGAACTATTTGGTGGAGGAAAGGCAGAACTTAAACTAGAGGATGAGAGCAATGTACTAGAATGTGGAATAGACATACAAGCACAACCAACAGGAAAAAAATTGCAAAATATGATGCTTTTATCTGGAGGAGAAAAAGCCTTTACAGCAATAGCCCTTTTATTTGCAATATTAAAAATAAACCCAGCACCATTTTGCGTACTAGACGAAATAGAAGCAGCTCTTGATGATGTAAACGTATATAGATTTGCAGAATACTTAAAAAAATTCAGCAAAGAAACACAATTCCTAGTTATAACTCACAGAAAAGGAACAATGGAAGCAGCAAACACTGTATATGGTGTAACAATGGAAGAAAACGGAGTAAGTAAGTTGCTTTCTATGAAATTGGGGTAAAATTATGTAAAGCTTTTTGCAAAAGGGGACGGGCCTGTTTTGCAAAAAAATTAGTCATAAATTTAAGACTGCTCGCATATATATTTAATATAACCTTAAACAAAGGAGAGTTGATATATATGTGGCAGTCTTTTAATGTGGGCGAAGTTGCACGAAAGCTTAGGACAAACATCGAGAGAGGACTAAGCAAAGAAGAGGCAGAAAATAGGAGAAACAAACATGGACCGAACAAGCTAGAAGAAAAGAAAAAGGAAAATATTTTTATTAGATTTATAAAAGAATTTAAGGACTTTATGATAATTATTTTAATAATAGCTGCAATTATTTCAGCAGTTGTATCATATATGCAGGGACAAAATGATTACATAGATTCTATAATTATCATAGCAATCGTAGTTTTAAATGCTATTATGGGGCTAGTTCAGGAGGCAAAGGCAGAAAAGTCATTGGAGGCATTAAAAGATATGTCTGCACCTGTAGCAAAAGTTAGACGTGATGGTAGAATTTTAACTATAAAAGGAACCGAGGTTGTTCCTGGGGATATAGTATTACTAGAAGCAGGAAACTATGTGCCAGCAGATTGTAGATTGATAAATAGCTATAATTTAAAAGTGGAGGAATCAAGTCTAACAGGAGAAACGGTACCTGTAACAAAAGATGCCGAGGTTTTACTAGATAGCAAAACACCTATAGGAGATACATTAAATATGGCATTTGCAAATACGATTGTAGTAAATGGGCACGGGGAAGCAATAGTAACAGAAACAGGAATGAATACAAAAGTTGGCCAAATTGCAAAAATGATTATAACAAATGAGGCACCGGAGACACCAATCCAAAGAAAACTTGGAGAAGTAGGAAAAACTTTAGGTATTGCTTGCTTATGCATATGTGCTTTTATATTTGTAATAGGAATACTTAAAAAGATTGAACCAGTAGAAATGTTTATGACATCAGTTGGACTAGCAGTTGCAGCAATTCCAGAGGGATTGCCAGCTATAGTAACTATAATGTTATCTATTGGAGTTACTAGAATGGCAAGAAAAAATAGCATAGTAAGGAAACTGCCGGCAGTTGAAACTTTGGGAAGTAGTAGTGTAATTTGCTCAGATAAAACAGGAACACTTACGCAAAATAAGATGAAAGTCACAAAAATAATGGATATAAAGGGCGAAAGCCTAGAGTTTCAAAAAAATTTAATTTTAGAATTAGGCACAATGTGTACAGATGTGGAAGAAGATGTTGGAGAAGCCACAGAACTTGCGATTATAAATGCAGCAAGAGAGCAAGGCAAGTACAAAGAAAGGCTTTATCAAAAATTTGCTAGAATAAATGACATACCATTTGACTCGGACAGAAAAATGATGAGCACAATACATAGAATAGAAAGAACAGATGCATTGGCTAACAACGAGGAATGGAGCAATAGGAGAAATTTTACAGAAAACGCACAAAATAATAATTTAAAAGATGAAAACACAAAATATAATAATTACTCTCCAGATTTTAAAATATTAGATTTAATACATAATAAAGACGATAAATTCTTATGCATAACCAAAGGAGCACCTGAAGTTATACTTAAAAACTGCTCTAAATACTATCTAAATGGTCAAATCAACATCTTAAATGATGAAAGCATAAGAAAAATAGAAAAAATAAATAGTACAATGGCAGAAAATGCGCTAAGAGTAATAGCAGTAGCATATTCTAGTATGCCAAGACTTCCAACAAATATTGACAGTGAAAGCCTAGAGCGAAACTTAACCTTTGTTGGCTTAATAGGTATGATAGACCCTCCACGAGAAGGTGTAAAAGAAGCCGTACAAAGTTGTAAAAAAGCTGGAATAAAAACTGTTATGATTACAGGAGACCATATTTTAACTGCAAAGGCTATAGCAAGTGAATTAGGTATAATGTGTAAAGGCGATTTGGCCATAACGGGTAAAGAATTAGACAAAATATCTAAACAAGAGCTAGAAAAAAATATTTCTAAATATTCTGTATTTGCAAGAGTTTCGCCAGAGCATAAGGTGCGAATAGTAGAGGCATTTCAAAAAACAGGTGCAGTAGTTGCAATGACAGGAGATGGTGTAAATGATGCGCCTGCACTAAAAAAAGCAGATATAGGAATTGCTATGGGAAAAAACGGCACGGATGTTGCAAAAAATGCAGCAGATATGATATTAGCAGATGATAATTTTGTAACTATTGTTGAAGCAGTAAAACAAGGAAGAAATATTTTTGACAACATAAAAAAAGCTGTACACTTTTTAATTTCTACTAATATTGGCGAAATAGTAACAATATTTATGGGACTCCTATTAGGCTTAAAATCGCCATTACTTGCAATACAGCTATTATGGATAAATCTAGTCACTGACTCATTACCAGCAATTGCAATAGGTTTAGAGGCACCTGATAAAAACATAATGAATCAAAAGCCACGCAATAGCAGAAAAAGTATATTTGCAGATGGCTTATGGAGCAAAATTATACTTGAAGGAATAATGCTAGGAATGTTAACATTAGTAGCATTTAGTGTGGGCAATAATTTATATGGCTTAGAAGTAGGCAGAACAATGGCATTTGTATCAATGGCAATGCTCGAATTAGTACATAGCTTTAATGTAAAAAGCGAAGAATCAATATTCAAAGTTGGAATATTTGAAAATAAATACTTAATAGGTGCATTTATATTAGGAACACTTTTACAAGTAGTTGTTGTAATGGTACCGGCATTAGCAAATGTATTTAGCTTAGTGCCACTAAATGGTACACAATGGCTATACACTTTAGGAATATCAATTTTACCTATCATAATAATAGAAGCACAAAAACTATTAGACAGTAGATTAAAAGATGGAAGAGGTGTTAAAGTATTAGAAAAAAGAAGATTTGGACTATTAAAATAATTGGTTTGGTATAAAGCAAAATAAAATGTAGTCAAGAGAAAAGTTAAAAGCAATTTGGACAATTAAAAGCACGCAAAATAAAATGTCGAAATTTGACATACGAAAAAACTTGCAAAATACAAAAACTTATGGTATAAATTATGTTAATTATATC
>CALXRZ010000024.1 GCA_944391015.1 uncultured Clostridia bacterium
CAATCTATCAACTCTCCAACTCATTGATTTTCAACGGGTTGGAGAGTTTTACATCTTCAAAAGTGTTTAAGTTGAGAGTATGTTGTCAATAGTTATGAGGAAAAAAATTGAACTATGCAAATATGTGCTAAAAAACTACTTTGTATATTATATGCTACATATAAAAAAATATTCCTACAATTTATAAAAAAATATTTTGTTATTTACTTTATACAAAATATCAATTATACTAGATGTACAAATAGATAAACTTTTGGAGGAGGATTAAATATGGCACACGTATTTATTGTAAATGAAGAAACATTACCAATACATTTAAAGTATCAATTTGCAGGTACAGGAGCTAAAGAGAATAAATGCAATTTCTTAATAGATGAAAATCTATCAGTTAATCATACTGTAGAAAGGTTGTTAGTAGAAATGATTGCAGACATTTCAAGAGTAAAAAAAGGAGATAAAATTCTCTTCTATTTGCAAAAGAATAACAAACACGAAGGAACTTTTTTTGGAAGTTTTTTTGTCGCGGAAGAACCATTTCTTTGCAACGACGAATATTTAAAAGACAAATTAGGGAAAAATCTAACTTTTAGAGTAAAAATATTGCCAGATAAAGTTTATGAGCAGGGAGTTACTGAAAGAGAATGCCTAGATTCATTAAAAGGAATAGAGCATCCTTATCAAATGTGCTGGAGTTTAATATATAGGAAACTGAAAGGCAACAGAGGGTGCACAATGATTACAGATTATGAATATGAGCAAATATTGAAAAAAATCGATTTAAAAAATAATGGAAAATTCTTAAGTTCTAAATATTTTGATTATGATGAAGAAAACAACAAAATTATTTCTTATGAAAAAGAAAAAGTATATAATGGAAAGCAAGAAACACTTGATATACAAAAAAGATTACTATTTAAAAAAGGTAAAGGACAAGCTTATGAAACTCATATGCAAGCATATATTTTACAAAATATATTTAATATACCAGAGCTAAAAATAGCAGATGAAAAAATTACTTGGATAGGAAATGAAGTTTCTTGTGGTGTTGGAATGCAAAGCATAGATATATGTTTTATACAAGAAAATGAGAATAATGCTATTATAAACTTATGTGAAGTTAAAGATGAACAGCCTAATAAATATATAAAGGATCAGTTAGGTAAATATGTTGAATGGACTAAAGATTATATTGTACCTACATATAACAAGAAAGTAATTATAAATCCAATTATTATTGCGCCAACGCCATCGCAAGAGACAAAAGAAATATATAAGAATATAAAGAATGATTTAATGACTAAATCAGATAAATTTGATGTACAAGAAATTAGATATATTGAATTTAAGGAAAACCTTATGTTTGACTCTGCTAAAATATAATATATTTAACAAAAGGGTAACTATTTAATTAGTTACTTTTGTTAAATATATATTCGTGTTTAGATATCAAGAAAACACTGTTTTCATATCTATATCATTTATTTTACTAATAAAACCAGTATTCAAGTAATTAAAATTTAATGAGTATTATAAAAAAACACAAAATTATTGAGAAAGAAAAAACAAAATGATATAATGAGTAAGGGGAAAAAATATGAATTACATAGGCTCAAAATTATCTATATTAAACTACATAGATAATACAATACAAGATTTTGCTAAGATAAATAATAATAATGTGACGTTTTGTGATATTTTTGCAGGAACGTCAAGTGTAGGAAAGTATTTTAAAAAGAAAAACTATAGCATTATTTCTAATGATATTCAGTATTATAGTTATGTGATTGCAAAACATTATATAGAGAATAATAAGAAAATTGAATTTAAAAGATTAAAGCAAAATAACATAACAGATGTTTTTGAATATCTAAATAATTTGAATAATAAAAAAGGCTTTATATATTACAACTATACAATGGAGGGAACAGAGAATCAAGAGTATGAAAGAAAATATTTTACAGAAGAAAATGCTATAAAAATAGATTCAATACGTATTAAAATAGAAGAATGGAAAAAAAATAACTTAGTAGAAGAAAACGAATACTATTACCTATTAACTTGTTTATTAGAAGCAGCAGATAAAGTTGCAAACACAGCCTCAGTGTACGAAGCATTTTTAAAAAATATTAAAAAATCTGCATGTAAACCCCTCCAATTTAGACCTTTAGAAGTACTGATAAATAGTGAAACGAAAAAATATATTGTAAAAAATAAGGATGCTAACGATTTAATTAAAGAAATAGAAGGGGACATTTTGTACTTGGATCCACCATATAATACAAGAAAATACGATACAAATTATCATATGCTGGAAACTATAGCACTTTATGATAATCCAAAAATAAAAGGGAAAACAGGAGTAAGGGCAGAAAATAACAAAAGATCTAAGTACTGTATGAAAAAAGAAGTGGAACAAACCTTTGAAGAATTGATAAAAAATGCTAAATTCAAATACATATTTTTAAGCTACAATGATGAAGGAATTATACCATTTAAAAGAATAGAAGAAATAATGTCTAAATATGGAAGTTATAAAGTATATAAGCAAAAGCACAAAAGATATAAAGCAGATAACAAAAGAAGATATTTAAAAAATAACACTATAGAATATATTCATTGTTTGAAAAAAAATATGCCAGAAAGGGGAATATAAGCCAATGGATTATACAAAAAATGTTAATAAACTTTGCAAAATCATATTACTGTTTATTACTATATTGCTTGTACTTTCAGAGTTAACTATAACCGTCAAAGCAGATGACAGTGGTAGCCTATATTTAGATAAACTTAAATTTAACGTAACTATAAATAAAGATGGAAGTATGGATGTAGTAGAAATATGGGATATTGATATTTCAAATACAAATACATTATACAAAACATTCAAAACAGATAATGATAAATTTACATCAATCAAAAATGTAAGAGTAAAAGACGTTACGGCAAACAAAGAATTTACGCAAATAAATGAAGAAATGTATCACGTTACAGAAAATTGTTATTATGGTTTAGTAAATTCAAAAGGTGATTTTGAAATTGCGTGGGGAGTAGGATTGGATAATAAATATGCTACAAGAACTTACGAAATTTCATACACAGTTGTAGATGCAATTGGAAAATATAATGACTATGCAGAGTTATACTGGCAATTTGTAGGAGAAGACTTTGAAGTAGATGCAGATAAAATAACAGGAACAATAACTCTTCCAAGCAATGCAAAAAAAGAAGAAGATATAAAAGTTTGGGGACATACAGAAAGCTTAAATGGTGAAATATATGTTACAGATACAAATGAAATAAAATTTCAGGTAGAAAACTTTTATGCAGGAAGATATGTAGAGGTAAGAGCATTATTTCCAACTGATATGATTGAAAGTACAGGCAGAACTTATAACGAGAATAGATATGATGAAGTAATAAAAGAAGAAACAAAATGGGCAAATCAAGCAAACTTAAAAAGAAAATGGGAAGAAATAGAAGATGAAGTTGTTGCAGTATTTTTGATATTTGTTGTATTGGCATTATGTATAATATTTATAGAAAGAGCTGTTAAATACGGCAAAAAATTATCAACTATTAAAAAATATATGCCAGAACAAAAATTAGACTATTTTAGAGAACTTCCAGACAAAAATGCAACGCCCGGGGAAGCTGTATACATATTAAAAGAACCATATAATGCATTTTCACGTCATTTTGGAAAAATATTTTCAGCAACTTTATTAGATTTAAAACTAAAAGGCTATATAGACTTAAGAGTAGAAAAAGCAGAAAAAAACAAAGATAAAATTTATTTGAAAAAATTAAAAGAATCAGACTCAAATTTAAAGGGTGACGAAAAAAGAATATTAAATTTTGTATACAAAGCATTTGGAAAAGAAACAGAAGTGGAGATAAAAACAATAGAAAAATACATAGAAAAGCATCCATCCGGAGTACAAGCCCTAATAAACGGATGCGAAAAATCTATAGAAACACAATTAAAAGAAAATAAAATATTTGATAAAAAGCAAAAAGAAGAATTTTCAAACTATGCTGGACTCGCAGGAGTATATTATGCATTTGCAATAGTCACATTATTTTGGGCATTTCCACTAGCTATAGTATTGTTAATAAATGGAATTATGTGCGGACAAATAAAGAAAAGAGCGAATGTTTTAACTGAAAAGGGAGTAAACCTTAAAGAAAAATGGAATGGACTTAAAAAATATATGGAAGACTTTTCTCTACTAAACGAGAAAGAAGTTCCAGCAATAGAGGTTTGGGAACATTACCTAGTTTATGCTACTGCATTTGGAATAGCAGACAAAGTATTAAAACAGTTAAAAACAATATATCCAAATATAGATGAATTTAATAGCATAAATACATCTGCATATATGTATTTTATGTATCATAGTAATTTTGAAACAAGTTTTAGTAGTTCAATAAGTTCATCTATTTCTAGTTCATATTCATCATCAGTTGGTGGTGGAGGAGGCTTCTCTGGTGGTGGACGGTGGTGGCCGGAGGCCGGAGGTGGCGGAGGAGGAAGATAAACTCCAAATTTGGACAATGAGGACACTTCATTTTGTTCAAGCTACCAAAAACATAAAACCTCTTGGTATATTTGTAATATTTATTCATATAATATTACAAAATATATCGGGAGGTTTTTTAATTGGAATTTTTAAAAGATAAATGGGTATGGATTAAAAGCATTCTTATTCCTGTAATTTTAGGAGGAATAGTAGCTTTACTAATATCAGGTTTTATGGATTACAATGAATTAAATAAGCCACCACTTTCTCCACCAGGCTTTATATTTGGTATAGTGTGGACTGTGCTATATATACTAATGGGAGTATCTTATGGAATATTAGCTTCTAAAGACCTAGTAGATAAAAACATAAACACAATATACTATTTGCAATTATTTGTAAATCTACTTTGGCCAATCGCCTTTTTTATATTAAAATGGAGGTTATTTGCATTTATTTGGCTTTTAATTCTAATAATACTAGTTATAAAAATGATAATAGATTTTTACAAAAAAAATAAATTATCTGCATATCTTCAAATTCCATATTTATTGTGGTGCATATTTGCAGCTTACTTAAATCAGGGGGTATATTTATTAAATAGATAAGAAATAGGACTATACTATTCATACAATAGTATAATCCTATTTCCTATTTTATCAACTAATCCATCTTCTTTAAGTAATTTTAATTCTCTCATCATAGCACTTCTATCAACATTTAAGTAATCGGCTAAATCTGTTAAAGAAAGAGGAAGCTCGAAAGTTTTTGACAAATTACGTGTAGAAATAAGCGAAAAATACACTAGCAACTTATCACGCGTTGTTCGTTGCGTTAAAAGCTCTATTCTAGTATTTAACTCAGTAATTTTATCTAAAATCAACTCTGGCAAATGCTCAGACAATGCATTATGAAATTGACAATTATTTTCACAAGGCATTTTTAACTGGTCATAAATATAAAAAAGTACTGTACAACTAGTTTTGGCTTCAACTAATAATTCATTATTTGTTGTAACTTTATAAAAAACTTCGCCAAATAAAGCATTTTTAGAAAAGTGTTCAACAATTGTCCTATTACCGTTTAAATCGTATCTAACTAAATCTGCTTTTCCGATTTATTAAAATGCATAACTGATTGCGTTTTTGTATATATGTAGTTATTACTTGGCCTTTAGAAAAGGTCTTTTTTTGTACTTTCTTACAACTAGAAGAAAAATTGTAAATAAAATTATCAATTTTAAAATCATTTGCCATCTTAAAATCGCTCCAATATTGCAATTTACTAAAAATAGTATTTATTACTCATTATGTTGTATAAACATAAAACTATTATAAAGGAAACAAGCCTCAAAAGCAATAAACTAAAGCAAAAAAATTGTAACAAAAATGTAATATTTCTATTTAAAAAAAAGAAAGCTACTCTCTCTAAAGCAGAAAAAGTCGAAAAATACAATCTGCATAATATGTGACATTTGCAACAGAAAAAAATAAAAAAAGCGATATAATAGGTGCATAATAAAACAGGGGGAGGAAATGTAAGATGAAAGTTATAAAAAGAGATGGTAGAGCAGTAGACTATGATAGAGCAAAAATTCAAATAGCTATCGAAAAAGCTAATAAAGAGGTAAAACCTTCAGAAAGAGCATCAAAAGAAGATATTAAAAAAATAATAAATTATATAGAGGAATTAAATAAAAAAAGAATGCTTGTAGAAGATATACAAGATACAATAGAAGAAAAGTTAATGGAAGAAGGAAAGTACGAACTTGCAAAAAAATATATTGTATATAGGTATACAAGAGCATTAGTAAGAAAGCAAAATACTACAGATGAAACAATACTAGGAATTATAAGAAATGATAACAAAGAATTAGCAGAAGAAAATTCAAACAAAAATACAATGCTTGCTTCTACACAAAGAGATTATATAGCAGGTGAAGTATCAAGAGACTTAACAAGAAGATTATTATTACCAGAAAAAATAGCAAAAGCTGATGCTGAAGGTGTATTACATTTCCACGATGCAGATTACTTTGTACAACCTATATTCAACTGTTGCTTAATAAACATAGGAGATATGTTAGATAATGGAACAGTAATGAACGGAAAAATGATAGAAAGTCCAAAAAGCTTCCAAGTTGCTTGTACAGTAACAACACAAATTATAGCAGCAGTTGCTAGTAACCAATATGGTGGACAATCTGTTGATATGATTCATCTAGGTAAATATTTAAGAAAAAGTTATGACAAATTTAAAAAACAAATAAAAGAAAAATACAAAGGCAAACTAGATGAAAAAGTAATAGAAGACCTAGTACAAGATAGAGTTAGAGCAGAACTAAAATCAGGTGTACAAACAATACAATATCAAATAAATACACTTATGACAACAAATGGACAATCTCCATTCGTAACATTATTCTTACACCTAGAAAAAGATGACCCATACATCAAAGAAAATGCAATGATAATAGAAGAAGTATTAAGACAAAGATATGAGGGAATAAAAAACGAAGCAGGAGTATATGTAACACCAGCATTTCCAAAACTTGTATATGTATTAGATGAATTTAATAATTTAACAGGTGGAGAATACGACTACTTAACAAAACTAGCAGTAAAATGCTCTGCTAAGAGAATGTATCCAGATTACATTTCAGCTAAAAAAATGAGAGAAAACTATGAGGGTAACGTATTTAGCCCAATGGGATGCAGAAGCTTCTTATCACCTTGGAAAGATGAAAACGGAAACTACAAATTCGAAGGAAGATTTAATCAAGGTGTAGTAAGTATAAACTTACCACAAGTAGCAATAATTGCTGACGGAGACGAGGATAAATTCTGGAAACTATTAGACGAAAGACTAGAACTTTGCAAAGAAGCTTTAATGTGTAGACACTATGCATTACTTGGAACACATTCAGACATAAGCCCAATACATTGGCAATATGGAGCTATAGCAAGATTACAAAAAGGTGAAAAAATAGACAAATTACTATATGGTGGATATTCAACAATTTCATTAGGATATATAGGAATATATGAAATGACAAAACTAATGAAAGGTGTGTCACATACAACACCAGAGGGACACGATTTTGCACTAAGAGTAATGAAACATTTAAGAGAAACAACAGATAGATGGAAAAAAGAAACAAACATTGGCTTTGCACTATATGGAACACCAGCAGAAAGCTTATGCTACAAATTTGCAAGAATAGATAAAGAAAGATTTGGAACAATAAAAGACGTTACAGATAAAGGATATTATACAAACTCTTATCACGTAGACGTAAGAGAAAAAATAGACGCATTTGAAAAATTATCATTTGAAAGTGAATTCCAAAAAATATCTTCAGGTGGTGCAATCTCTTATATAGAAATACCAAATATGGAAAAAAATATAGATGCACTAGAAACAGTAGTAAAATTCATATATGATAACATTCAATATGCAGAATTTAACACAAAATCTGATTACTGCCACGTATGTGGATTTGATGGAGAAATAATCATCAATGATGACAATGAATGGGAGTGCCCAAATTGTGGAAATAAGGACCACTCAAAAATGACAGTTGTAAGAAGAACTTGTGGATACTTAGGAGAAAATTTCTGGAATGCTGGAAAGACGAAAGAGATTAAACAGAGAGTTATGCACTTATAGTGCCAGAGGCTAATAATTGTGTTTTGGCGTTGTCAAACTACCAATTCTTTATGAGCAGTGGGTTAGAGGAAAAATAAATTATAAAAATGGAGGACTGAAATATGAACTATGCAGATATAAAGAGAATAGATGTAGCAAATGGAGAAGGAGTTAGAGTTTCCGTATTTGTTAGTGGATGTAATCACCATTGCAAAGGATGTTTTAATGAGTGTGCGTGGGACTTTAACTATGGAAATAAATTTACAGAAAAGCAAGAAGAGGAAGTGCTAAAAGACCTAGACCACGATTATATTTCAGGACTTACATTACTTGGGGGAGAGCCACTAGAGCCAGCAAATCAAGAAGGATTATTACCACTTGTAAAAAAAGCAAAAGAAAAGTTTCCAGATAAAAAAATTTGGTGCTATACAGGGTTTGATTTTGAAAAAGACGTAGTAGGAAAAATGGCAAAACAAAGTGATACCACAAAAGAACTACTAAAATACATAGATGTAATGGTAGATGGTAAATTTGAAGAAGATAAAAAAGACTTAAAACTTAAATTTAGAGGCTCTTCAAACCAAAGAATATTAGATGTACAGGAAAGTTTAAAAGAAAATAAACCTGTAGAATACAAACTTTAGCAAAATTAGCAAAAGGTGCCGGGCTTAAATTGTAAAAAAGTAACATAATTAAAACTTTTTACAATTTAAGCCCGGCACCTTTTGCTAATTTAAAACCCAATTATTTCACTATACGTATCGATTGCAAACTTGTCTGTCATACCTGCAATATATAAAATAATAGCAAAATAATAATCATTCGGAATACTTATATCAAATAAAATTTTATTCTTTAAATTCTCTCTATTACCAATATTAGAAAAGTTATTAAACCAATCAGTAAAGCCATTTATCAAATTAGGATAAAATTTCATAAATTTTTTAAGATTATTAAATGTATCTACACCAGCATAAGCATTTTTTAAAGTATCATAAATTCTATTTATAACAACAGAAAAATACTCTTCGGCCGGCTTTAAAATATCTGATAAATAAATATATTTATAATCAAATTCTTTAATTTTGTTCATAACTTCTAAAGCTTTATCTGAAAAACATAAGCCTTTTTCAGGTGATGAATTTTGGCATAAATCATAAATTAAATTATTTATTATAACAGTATTATTGATTGTTCCTTTAGTATTACCAAGAAGCTTATATAATTCGTCTAAATGACCATCCAAAATTCCTAAAGTTACTGCATCTTCAATATCTCTACCAATATAGGATATCTTATCCGAAATTTTAACCACACATCCCTCCCAAGTATATGGGGCAAATTGATTAGGAAATTTATAATCCTTTAAATCAATATAGTCGTTCCTAGGTCTAAGGGAAACTTCGTCTATCTCACCACAATGAGATATAATACCGTCCCTTACTGCATAAGTTAAATCTAAATTTTGCTTATATCCTTCGGTATCTTCAATAAGCTCTGTATTGTCAACAAAATATAACCCATTTTTTTCGTGCCAAAAAGAAGTATTTAAGTCTCTCATTGCAATTTCATTCAATAATTTTTCTCCACTATGGCCAAAAGGACTATGTCCTAAATCGTGAGCTACAGCAATAGCTTTAGTAAGTTCTGTATTTAAACCTAAATAATTTGCTATAGTATAACTTACAGACTCAACGTGGTTTACGTGTTCTATTCGTGTACAAATATGGTCATTTTGAGGAGAATAAAATACCTGAGTTTTGTGTTTTAACCTCCTATATGCATTACTATGAATTATTCTAGTATAGTCTCTTTCAAATTCAGAACGAATATCATTATTTCTTGAATATAAAGGAGTTTGCCTAGAAATTATATTATTCCAATTAGGATTATTTTCATTAGCAGATACGTTAACAAAAGCATTTTTCATATATTTCACGTCCTTTCAGAACTATTTTTACATAAAACATTATATCATATAATTTTAATTTTTAATACTTTTTTAGCTTTATATTTCATTAAAATTCACGAACAATAAAAACCGTTACTGGATAATAGTGTTTTTCTTTATCTAGGAACTATATATGTTTTAAATGTTTGTTTTCGGCCCCCAACATCGTACAAACTGTATATGCTCAAATTCTTTTCACATAACAGTTTGTAAACTTGTTGGTCCCCACCTTAAGCGCTCAAACAAAATTTAAAACATATATAGTTCCTAGATTTTATTAAGTACCATTATCCAGCAATAAAAAACCGAACAAATTTTTGAAAAAAGTATTGACTTTTTACAAAATAGAGTATAAAATAATACAAACAAAAGTTCAAAAGATTTTTAAATATTAGGAGGCTGATTTTATGAAAGAAATAAAAGGAAATACAACAAAATTAGTAAAAATATTTGGAGTTAATTATGAATTAAAGTTAATATATAAACGTGTTAAAGCTCCAAAATTAAACTTGAAAGAAAAAGAAATAGAAATAAGCCTTCCAAGTAAATATAAAAAAATAAATAATGATTCAATCATTGAAATGCTATTAGAAAAAATGTATGAAGCAATAGCAAATAAAGAATTAGATACTATAATGGAAAAGGTTAGAACTACACTTAAATTTGCCCCAGAAGACTATAAAATATTAAAATTGGATAAAAGGCTATGTAAATGTGTTGCAAATAGATTAGTTATAAATCCTGAAATAGTTAAATATAGAAAAGAAATAATAGAATATGTAATATTTTATGAATTTTGCCATTTAAAAATAAATAAAAGTGGTAAAAAGTTTCGCGATATGCTAAAACAATATATGCCTAATTATGAAAATTATGAATTTGAATTAGTAGGTGTACAATATTAACAGATGTAGAATATGCATCTTCTACATCTAACAAACAAATTTGTTTAATATTCATACTATTATGAAAACAATAGCAATTTATAAAGAATTGACAAAAATAAATTGCAAAATTATAATAGTATGAAAAACTCTTAACAAGATAAAACCAAGTTTCTAATCTGCGAAATCAACTAAGTATGAAAAAAAGTTTCATTGAATAAAAAAATTTATGAATAAATAGTATGGCCATACTAAAAGTAATAACTAAATAAATATAATTCTGTATCAAATGATGAGTAGATTATAAAATGGTATTAACATAAAGTCAATATGTTTTTGCAAATTTATAAAATTCGTTAAAAAAGTTGTATTTTTTTGTCGAATGACAATAACCTTATGCTTAATTAGTATTAAATCTTTGAAGAGGTACAATGAAGATATAAAGTAAAAAATTATAGGCAAACAAAATACATATATGCAAATAAAGTAGAAATACTAAAAAGTAATTTTCTTAATGCATATATGTATATTATTACAATTATGAATTTAAAATCAATTCTTCATATCTCTTAGCAGCAATTTCAGGATTATATTTGCTTGTAAAATCTTTTATTGGTGCAAATTCTTCATTTGCATCAACCCTAAGCAGTGCAATATTGTTAAAATATGAAAAAGAATCAAAAACAAACTGTTCAAATTTATATATGTTAGGTTTATCAGGCACCTCTTTCATACCTTCGAAATTTACAAAAGCATTTTTCCTAAAAGCTCTGTGGTAAGGAAACTTTATATTAGCCATTTTTGTAATTGCTTTTAAGCTAAAAATATGTGCTAACATATTTTTCTCTCTATACAAAAACTTACCTTTATTATTAGTTAATTTGGATATTTCTTCTGTAAAGTTTTCGCAATCTGCAATAGCTGGTTTCTTATTCTTTCTTGCAAATATCCAAGAAGTATCACAAGGATTGTCTTTAAATAAAGTCTTAGAACCAACTTCGCATTTAGAGTTTATAGTATAACCTATAAAAATAGGGTCAAGTGGATTTAACAATACATTATCTATTCCACCTACAAACAACCACTGCAATTTCTTTTGTTCCATATCTTTAATTAAATTAGCCTTTTTCAAAGCAGAAAATAAATTACCGTTACCGTTAGAAGCTAAATTTACTTTATATATTTCAGAAAGTACTAATTTACCATTGGTATCAACAATAGGCATATTGTCCTGAACAAAAAACATTATATTACTACGCCCATAGTCAAAAAAATTATTTTGCTCAAAAAAACTAATAGTATCAAAATAGTTATTTGTACTTGTCATTATATACCACGGAATAATAGTTTTATATTTTTTAGATGAACTTTTTAAGTAGTTACACAAAATCTCAAATAATGATTTCCTAGGAGTCGTATCCAAACAAAAAGTACCTTTAGGCCCATTAAAGCCAAGCCTAGAACCCTGTCCACCTGCTAGAGTAATTACTCCAACTTTACCAGACTTTATAGCTTTAACACCTAAAGAAGTAAGTTGTTTATATTCAGCTTTAGAAAGATCTGCTTTAACAGAATAGTCTAAAGGCTCAATATCTTCAGTAGAATTTAGTACTTCTAATTTAGAAGATTCATATAAATTCAAAATTTCTTCAAAATCTATTTTTACTATTTGATTTAACAAACTTGTTTTTTGCTCATCTGTAAGTTCAGGATAAAACTGTATTAAATGCTCTTGATTATATTTTTTTAATATTTTTTTTACTTCATTCAGTCTGTCTTCCATAAAGAAACCAAATCCTTTCTTAATTTGACTGAGTAATATAAAATGCAATAACTATATTTAAGCTAATACAACAAAATTACTTTAAATGTATATAATTAGTTGCACTTCTAAGCTCAGTAATAACTTTGTGTTTATTAGGTAAGGTTGATTTTTCTATAAGTTTAATCTCTTCTTCAATATCATAAGGAAGCCTTACTAAATTAAAACTTATAGAACTAAAGTCCTTACTGTTTAAAACACCTTCTAATATAATATATGAAGCGACTGTTGAAAATTTATTAGTTTTATCAAAAAAGTTATTATTTAGCATTTCAATAGGCATACCAACACTTCCAGGATTGAATATAGTTTTATTGTGCGTTCTAATAATATTAGGTGTATGAATATGACCATAACCTACAATATCAGGTATGGGGTCTGAGTCTGTTTTTCCAATAAACTCTGTATTTGTAAACAATTCCATACCATCATATATTTCCGTTGCAGAATAAATTGTATCTTTATTAGAAAACATAGGGTTAAATACATAATCCAAGCCAAAAGGTGAGGCGTGAAAAAGCCTTATCAAATAGCCACTCATATAAAAGTCGTAAACTATTGGTAAATTATAAATAAACGAAGCGCGTTCTTCACCTATTAAATCTCTTGTCCAAAACTTTCCTTTTGGAATATTAGGTCTAGTTACTGCTTCATCGCAATTTCCTTTTAAAATAACATCACATTTTTCTTTAAGTAAATCAATAACTTTATCTGGATTACAACTTTTTAAAACACTATCACCTAAACAAAATATTTTAGAAATATTTCGTGATTCTATGTCTTTAATTACAGCTTTTAGGGCTGTTATGTTTCCGTGTATATCAGAGATAATTGCAACTTTGTCCATTAACTACACCTCCTAATTTAATAAGATTATTATATTATAAATAAGAAACGTTTTCAAGATTTTCAGTGCTATTTGTAATACCAAAAATTGCAGAAGGCTGTAATTATAGCAATAACAGTTGCAAAGTATTTGTATATTATATATAATAAAAATATTAAAAGGAGGGCAAAAAATGTTAAAACATATAGGAAATACACCAATGATAAAAATTAAATACAAAAATAAAGACAAAATAAACTACGTATACACAAAATTAGAGTCATATAATATGACAGGCAGTATTAAAGACAGGGTAGCATATTACATAATAAAAAAAGCAGAAGAACGAGGAGACCTAAAAGAAAATATGCCAATCGTTGAAGCAACAAGCGGAAATACTGGAATAGCCTTATCAGCACTTGGCGCATACTATAATTATCCTGTATACATTTATATGCCAGATTGGGCAAGTACAGAAAGAGTACAACTTATGAAAAGCTATGGGGCAAAAGTAACTCTAATATCAAGAGAACAAGGTGGATTTAAAAAATGCTTAGAAGAAGCAGAAAAATTTGCAAAAGAAAATAATGGCTTTTTAGCAAACCAATTTGCAAATACAGATAATTTGCTAGCACATTATGAAACTACTGGAGAAGAAATAGTAAAACAACTACCAGAAAAAGTATCTGCATTTATATCAGGAGTAGGTACAGGAGGAACACTAATTGGTGTAGGAAAAAAACTAAAAAAATATGACAAAGATATTAAAATAATAGCCTTAGAACCAGACAAAATGCCTTTAATATCGCAAAACAAAATAATGGAAAATCACAAAATTGAAGGAATTGGGGATGATTTTGTACCTGATTTGTTAGACAAAAATATGTTAGATGAAGTTATACTAGTAAATGATGACGATGCAATAAATATGTCTAGGCTACTTGCTAAAAAATTAGGCTTAGGAGTGGGAATTTCATCAGGAGCAAATTTTATAGCAAGTGTAATATACCAAGAAGAGAAAAACAAACCTGTAGTCACAGTATTTGCAGATGACAATAAAAAGTACTTAAGCACAGAACTATCTAAAGAAGTACAACCAGACCCAAAACTTATATCAAATAAAATAGAATTACTTGAATACGAAATTATTTAGCAGTAAAAAGAACAATAAAAACCAAAAAAATCTAGGGAAATAGCCATAAAAGGCTATTTCTTTTTGCATTATTACAACCACATTAAAAAAATGTAATAAAAATGTAATATTTATAGCAAAAATTCAAAAGCATATCTTCCGTAAACAGCTAAAAACTGCTTAATGTAAGTTGGAAAATAATGCCGTTGACATCCAAATTACGTAGTGGTAACCTAAGACTAGGATATTAGGCTAGATAATTAGCTAAAAATAAAACTAATATGCGGGAGAGATTATGAGAAAAAGGTGTTTAATTAGTTTTGTATTATTTTTAATTTTAATATTTAACTGCATACAAGTAAATGCTTTTAATGTGTCGGAAAGCAGTATAGCGGAAAAACCTAAAAATGTAGCAACAGGAACCGATGAAAGTGTACCGGCTAACGCATTAGCGGAAAATAGCTCTGAAGCAGAAAAAGATGCTGAAGAAAAAGCAAATAGCAATACTGAAAATTCTGCGCAAGAGCTTGAAAGCGAAGAATACATAATAAACGAGAGCGATAAAATTATTTATAGGGTTATACCAGAAACACAAGTAGATACTTTTAAAAATAATTTTACTACTCCAAATATATTAGCAGTGTATTCAGAAAAAGAATGCGTTAACGAAGTATCAAGCGGAATAATTGCAACAGGAATGTATGCCAAAAACTTAAGCGATGGAAATGTATACGAAATAAGCACTATAGGCGACTTTGACGGTGATGGAAAAATTGGACAAGTTGAGCTAACAAACTTAATTAGACACGTTGTTGGCTTAAAAGATTATCAGCTAACAGGTTCAGTACTAAAATCAGCAGATATGAATAATGACAATAATATAAACATAATAGACATAACAATACTAATAAGATATGTGGTTTATGGAGAATTAGACATACCAGAAAATCAAAAAATTGCATCACCTACAATAGAAGTGGTATCTGGAACAGAAGGCAACAATGATTGGTATACAAGCAATGTAGAAATAAAAATCAAACCAAATGCAGAAAGTGAAATAATAGGAAAAACAACATATAAAATATCTGGCTCAAAAGATGTAGAAGAAACAGAAATAGCAGAAGATGAAACAATAACATTAGAGCAAGGTACATATTTAATATCTGCATACACATACTCTAAATCTGGCTTTAAATCTTTAGCAACTAGAAAAACAATACAAATAGACACAACTTCACCAGAAATAGGAAAGCTAAAAATGTGGCTAGATAAAGAAAATGGCACAGAATATACAGAAAATACGTGGACTACACACAATGTTGTACTTGGAGTAGAAGATGGAAGTGATAATGAAAGTGGACATTATGAAACAGTATTTTATGTAGATGATGGAAATAAAAATACACAATTAACATTATCAGAAAATGGCACATACACAATTACGCTTGAAACTTCTGACGTTGCAGGTAATAAAGTAGCAAGTAAACATACTGTAAAAATAGACAGAAACGCCATACCATCTCCAACAATAAATGTAGTTAGCGGAGAAAAAAATGAAGGGTCAGATTGGTATAAATCAGACATTGTAGTGCTTACAATAAAAAACGATGCAGATACAGGTGGAGGTTCAAAAATTGTAAAAAATACTTATACAATCGAAGGAACTGTACAAGTAGAAGAAACAGAATTAAAAAATGATGAAACAATAACATTAACAGAAAATGGAGTATATACTATAACAGCATATAGCTATAATGAAGCAGGAAAAAGGTCAGAGGGAGCAAGCATTATAATTAAAAAGGACAATACTACACCAGGAGCACCAAAAGTAGAAATAATATCTGGAACAAAAGCAGAAAACACAGAATGGTATGTAGATGATGTAATTTTAAAAGTTACACAAGCAGAAATTGCAGACCCACTATCAAAAATAAGTAAAATTACTTATAAAATAGATGGAGAAAACCCAGTTGACGAAACACAAATCGAAAACGAAGGAACAATACAAATTACAAGAGATGGAATTCACACAATTACTGTATACAATTACAACGAAGCAGGTACCTGTTCAGAGGGAACAACAATAGTGGTACAAAGAGATAGTACAGCACCTAATGTATCAAAAGTATCAGCAAAGGACGTAACAGGAGGCTCATTCACATTAGTTGGAGAAGGCTCTGACGAAACATCTGGAGTTCTAACTTATGAATTTTACTTAAATAATGAACTAATTAGCACAGTAAACACAAATGTAAAACAAGTAGAAATACCAGTAGTGGACAAAATACCAGGAATATACAAAGCATATATTATTGTAAAAGATGTGGCAGGACACACAAAAAAATCAGAAGAAATAACTATAAAAACAACAGAATTAACCTTAGATGAAATAGACTATGTTGAATTTGTTGTAACAGGCTTTAGCATTAAAAAAGGCGATGAAGATGTACAAGACGGTGTGGTTGCAACAATTTCAGATACAAGTTTAACAGATAATAGTAAATATATAATGGTAAACTCTAGTAGTCAAAACACAAAAGGAACAGTTACAGGTAAATTAAGAATAGTAAACAAAAACGGAACAGTTACAGAAGAATTTACATACTTCCCACAAGAGCTTACTCTAAATATGCAATATATTGCAGACGGAAGCGGAACAAGATTTACACATAATAACGAAGCAAACTTCTTTGGAATAGACTTAAACCCAGACAAAGTACAAGATGGAGAAACAGTACAAACAAACATAGAAATGTCAAATGACAGTATAACAGAAAATAAATTTACAATATCAGATGAAAAATTAACAGGAACACAAACATATACAAGAGTTACAATAAACTCTGTAATGCTAAATGGAGAAAAAGTACCATTTAGAATAGTACAAGAATAAGCACTAAAAATCAAAAAAGGTACACATAATTGTAAAAAAATATGAAAAGGAGGGAAAATAGGCAATTGAAAAAACATAAAAAGATTTTAATAAGTATAATTACTATTATAATAACAATTATAATTGCAATGCAAAGTTTAATTTATGTTACAAAAGCAGCAGAAACTGTAGAACTTTCATTTATGCCTACTCCTTACATAGATATAGTACTTGCAAAAGGAAGAACCGTAGTTAATTTAGATAATTTCAAAACAGATATGGAACAGGCACTTAAAGACCAAGGAATAGACATTAGCAAAGTAAACATATATGCCATCGAAAGCGAAGAAGTAAATATGCAAGATGCATTTGAGTGGAAGCAAGACGTATCATCATCAGTTGGTAGCATTAGCTTTGCTAACAATGGTAGAGACATAAGAATGAAAGGAAACCCATCAAACGAAGGTAAAAATGCAATTTGGATTGTGCCAGAAAAAGAAACAGAGCAGACATTTACATTTTCCTATGATGTAGACTTCGGAGATAACTACAATGCAGCAGGTATGCTTTTAAGAGTAAAAGAAGAGGGAAACGTACTTAAAGGATATATGCTAAGTTTTAATAATCCAGGCTATGGATGGGACTCTCGGAGGAGCAAAGGGAGCAATTTGGGAATTTAGCTATACACTAAAACAAAACGGAGGACACGTAGGAAAAACACTAAAAAAGACATTAAACATCAACAAATCAGGAACACTTACTGTAGAAGTAACAGATGAATATATAACAGTATCTGGAGGAGGACTTGGATCACCGGTAACTTATGAGTTAGAGCAAGAATTTGGTACGGGTTTTGGCTTTTTCTCGGATCACTATTCTCATAACTGCAGTGACATAGGACATTTTAATTTAACAAATATAAGCTTAACAACAGTTGCTATGAGAAAATTAGAAGACGTATTAAGAGATCCAGACTTTAGAGAAAATTCAATAAAAGCAATGGTAAATGTACAAGATAATGTAAATGAACAATTAACAGACCCATCTGCACTAGGAGAACTTTTAACTAGAACAATAAATGACGAAATTCACTTTATTGGCTGGGGAACGGATGAAAATAAAACAGATTTTGAAAATTTTGTACAGGCTAATAACAACAATGGTATGTTTGCATACAATACAGATTACGAAAATGCAATATCCGAAACAGCTAAGTATATAAAAAGCTTAATAGACCAAATGCAATCGTCTCAATATTTGATATTAAATGAACCTACAGACATATTATCAAATCCGTCAGATATAATGACAGATACAGCAGATGAAGATTACCCTTATGGAAAGTGGAAAATAGTACACGACTGTGAATATTTTGAAAATAATATTGGACAATTTGCAGATACCAATAGATACATATCAGATATGATAACAGAATTTGATAAAACAGGAAAATACGAAGTATATTATGCAGACAATCAAGTATTACCAACTGAAATATATGTACACAGAAAACCAATGGCAGAGTTTGAAATAGAACGTGATGGAGATAAAATAATATTAACAAGTTTAGGTTATGACTTAGACAATTACTCAAACAATAGAGGAATAGCAGAAGAGGAATGGAAATGGAGACAAGTAGGGGAAACAGAATGGCACGATGGAAAATTAACAGATATATCAGAAGGAACAGACTTTTTAGTACAATTACGAGTAAAAGATTATCAAAATACGTGGAGCGCACCAGTAAGTAAATACATTACAAAAAACAAAGTATTACCAATAGCTTCATTTAAAATAGTAAACGTAAATACATCAATCTATGACGAACTAGAAATAGTAGATGGTTCATATGACCCATCAGGAGGAACAATAACAGAATGGAAATGGACAGTATTAAAGGGAGAAGAAGAAGTATATTCAGGATCAGAGCCATTATTAAACTATATGGATTATGGTGAGGGAAACTATAAAATGACATTACAAGTAACAAATAATTCAGGGCAAGTGTCAGAAGTAGTAACCAGAAACTTTACTATAATACCAGATGATGAAGCACCAGAATTTATGGCAGACCCAATGAATTGTGATTGGACCACATCACAAGATGTAAAACTAACATTTACAGATAGACTAGGAAGTGGTTTTAAAAACTATCAGTATGCAATAACGGATAGCCAAGAAGAGCCAGATACATACAGTTCACCAATAGCAAAAGACGAAGATACAATAACAATAAACGAAGACGGAATAAAATACTTACACATAATAGCAACAGATAATGCAGGAAATACAAGTAGAGACAGAGTTGTAGGACCATACTACATAGACAAAACGCCACCAACAGGTACAATAGACTATAATCCAAAGGAATGGGTAATAGATGAAGTTGTATTAGATTGGAACTTTGAAGATAGTGGAATAGGGTTACAAAAAGTAACATTACCAAATGGACAAACCGTAGAAGAAACATCAAGTGGAAAATACACCGTATACGAAAATGGAACATACAATTTTGAAGCATATGACAAATTAGGAAATCATCAAACAATATCAATACAAATAAGTAACATAGACAAAATAGAACCAATAATATCATTATCACAAAGAACAAGTGAGTGGACAGGAGAAACCACAATAGTAAGCTGGGAATGTACAGACGACCAAAGTGGCTTTAAAGAAATACTATTACCAGATGGTACATCTTCTAAAGAAAAAACAGGAGAGTTTACTACAGAGCAAGTAGGAACATTTACATTTGTAGCTTATGACAATGTAGGCAATAAAAAATCTGTGAATATAAACATACAAAACATAGACAAAGTACAACCTGAACTACAACTAAGCAAAAATACAGAAGAATGGACAAACGAAGATGTAATTATATCGTGGGAAGCTGATGATAAACAAAGTGGCTTTAACTACATATTATTGCCAGATGGAAGCATAAGCAAAAACAAAAGCGACAGTACTAATGCCGAAAAAAATGGAAACTATTCATTCATAGTATATGATAATGTTGGCAATACAATACTAAAAACAATAGAAATTACAAACATAGATAAAATAGCTCCAACAGTAACACTAGAAATGCAAGAAGAAAACAACAAAAAAGTTGTAAAATGGACACTTTCAGATAATGAAAGTGGAATAAAAGAAATGTTATTACCAGATGGTACAGTATCTACAGAAAATGCTGGAACATTTGAAATAACAGCAAGCGGAACATACACATTTGTTGGATATGATGTTGCCGGAAATATAACAATACAGTCAATAAAAATTGATGTATAAAACTATTGATTTTTACCATAATTATAATATAATATAAATGAAAATAAAAAAGACGGAGGAACTTATGAAAAGATTAAGAAAAATATTTATATTATTATTTGCACTACTATTACTTGGTGCTGGTTATGTAAAAGCTAGTGGATTTGAATTCTTAGCTAAAGCAAATACCACAAAACTAGAGCCAGGCGATACAATAACAATAGATTTAAGCATAGCAGACATAGATGCAGGAGAGCTAGGAATAAACACTATAGAAGCTGTGTTAGAATATGACAAAGATGTATTTGAAGCAGTAATGCCATCAGACTTTGCAGGACTAAATAACTGGTCTATTACGTATAACAACGAAACAGGCGAAAATGAGGGAAAATTTGTAGCAGTTATAGTACAAGATGGTGTAACACAAGACCAAGAAATAGGTACACTTACACTAAAAGTTAAAGAAGATGCAGAAGCAAAAAGTACTAGTATAGTCATAAAAAATATAAAAACAAATGATGGAACAGAAGAAATACCAACAACAGACAAAACTATCACACTTAGCATAGAAGAACCAGAGCCAGAACCAGTTCCAGAACCAGACCCTAAGCCAGAAAATACAACTAGCCCTGACCCAATTCCACAAACAGGAGAAAACGCTTATATAATAATAGCTATATGTATGTTAGCAGTTATAGTATCAGTTTTAGCACTAGCACTATACAGAAAAAATAGAGATATAAAATAAAACCTTAAAATCCAGTATTGACAAAAACTAGGTGATTAAGTTATAATATAATTTGTTCATATAATAAGGACAAATAAGAAATCCCACACCAAACACTGAAGGTGTAATACTGGAAGGAGGGGAATAAAAATGTCAGAGGTTAAAGTTAATAATGGAAATATAGAAGATGCCTTAAAAAGGTTTAAAAGACAATGCGCAAGAAATGGAGTATTGCAAGA